>CAZEXJ010000116.1:0-10869 GCA_964516585.1 uncultured Alistipes sp. | reverse complement strand
CTCGGAATGACAGGGTGGCGTACAAGCGGCCGTTTACTGCGTGATGTCTACCAGCGCCTTGCGGTATGCGTTGAGAATACGCGACTTGGAGATGAAGCCCATGTAGCGGTTCTCCTTGTCGACCACAGGCAGCATCCACGTATTGCTCTGGTCGAATCGCGGCAGAACGCTCTGTATCTGCTCGTGTTGCAGTATTTTGTCGGGCGGCTGTATCATATAGCTCATTATGGAGTTGCCCCACTTTTCGCGTTTGAACATGTCGTGACGCAGGTCGTCGAGCTGCACCACGCCAAGCAGATGCCCGAAGTTGTCGATTACGGGAAATATGTTGCGCCGCGTGTCCGATATGATACCCACCACATCGCCCAGAGTGAATGTCTCTTTAATGCGGATGAAGTCGGTCTCCATAAGGTCGTCGAGTTTGAGGAACACGAACACCGACGAATCCTTGTCGTGGGTGATCAGATCGCCGCGCATACGCAACTGTTTGGTGTATATCGAATCGCGGTTGAGACCGTAGTTTACGGCGAACGATATGCACGACACGATCATCAACGGTATGAACAGCCCGTAGCCGTTCGACAGCTCGGCGATCAGGAATATGGCCGTCAGCGGAGCCTTCATCACGCCCGACATGAGTCCCGCCATGCCCACCAACGTGAACGAGGTGATCGATACCTCGTTCCAGTGGCAAAACTCGCGGCAGATAACCGCGACGGTTGCTCCGGCAAAGGCTCCGACGAACAGAGCCGGGGCGAATGTACCGCCTATGCCTCCGGCGGCGTTGGTTGTCGCCATGGCTATCACCTTGAAGAGCATGATCGCCACAAGATAGATCAGCAGCACCCAGTCGGTATGACTGAATCGCGCGAAGAGCGTGTTGTTGAACAACTCGGAGGTGTGACCGCCCATAAGGGTCTCGAAACTGTTGTGTCCCTCGCCGTAGAGAGGCGGGAATATGAACATCAGTACGCCCAATGCCGCTGCCGCTATGATCCACTTCCTGTATTGGTTCTTTACCTTCTTGAAGAAGCCTCCGACAAGCGAGTTGACCCATGTGAAGTAATAACCCATCAGGCCGCAGATGACACCCATCAATATAAACAGAGGTATCTGCTCGATGCGGAACATATCGGCTTCGGTCAGTGTGACGGCTATGATCGGACTGAACCCGTGCAGCGACAGTGCCACGGTGGTCGCCGTGATCGAGGCCATTAACAGAGGTATGACCGAGGCCGAAGTGATGTCGAGCATGAGTATCTCGAACACGAATATCACGCCCGATATGGGAGCCTTGAATATGGCCGCCACGGCGGCGCCCGCACCGCAACACAACAACAGCGTTATGTTCTTGTAGTTGAGGCGCACCATTTTGCCGATGTTGGAGCCTATGGCCGCACCTGTCAGTACGATAGGAGCCTCGGGACCCACCGAGCCGCCGAAGCCTATCGTCGTGGCGCCGCCTACGATCGACGTCCAGCAGTTATGCCCGGCGATGCGCGAATCCTTGCGCGACATGGCATAGAGCACGCGCGTGACGCCCTCCGATATTTGGTCGCCGACGATATACTTTACGAACAGCGATGCCAGCACAATGCCTATGCCCGGATAGATCAGATAGAATATCTGAGCTTCGCTGGCAGGTGTCCACGACGTAAGACCGTCCGATATAAGGTGCAGCAGCGTGTTGAATATGTATGTGCCGACACCGGCCAATGCGCCCACGATGATAGCCAGTATGGCCATCACCTGTCGGTTGGTAAGGCGTTTGGTCAATTGCAGAAACACCTTGTAGGCGCGGTCTGCAAAAGTTGTTGTCTGCACTTGTGACATCGTCGGTCGTCGTATTTGTTATTTTGTCGTTTTATACTGTTTTGCCTGCCGCGCTATCAGCTCCTTGTCGTCGAAGTAGTCGATGCGCATGGCGCGCCGTACATCGGCAAGGGTCTCGGCGGCAGTCATGCGAGCCTTGTCCGATCCCTCTTTGAGGATGCGGTATATCTCCTCGATATCCTGCTCGAAGCGGTGGCGGCGCTCGCGAATAGGCGTCAGCAGCTCTTCGAGCACGGCCAGCAGGAACTTCTTCACCTTCACGTCGCCCAAGCCTCCGCGGCGATAGTGCTCTTTCAGCGCGTCGAGCGACTCGTACTCGGGCAGATACTTGGCGAAGTGCTCCGGACGGCAAAACGCATCGAGGTAGGTGAACACCGTGTTACCCTCGATCTTGCCGGGATCCTCCACGCGAAGGTGCCCCGGATCGGTGTACATGCTCATCACCTTCTTGCGCACCTCCTCGGGCGTATCCGAGAGGTAGATGCAGTTGCCGAGCGACTTCGACATTTTGGCCTTGCCGTCGGTGCCGGGCAGCCGCATGCACGCGCTATTGTCAGGCAGCATAATCTCGGGCATGACCAATGTGGGTCCGTACACCGAGTTGAACTTGTGAACGATTTCGCGCGTCTGCTCGACCATCGGTTCCTGATCGTCGCCGACGGGGACTGTCGTGGCGCGGAACGCCGTGATGTCCGATGCCTGCGAGATAGGATAGGTGAAGAAACCGACCGGGGTGCCGGGACGCTGCCCGGTATCCTCGTCGGCGGCATTGTCCGAGAATCCTCGCATCTGAATCTCGGCCTTCACCGTCGGATTGCGTTGCAAACGCTGTACCGTAACTAAATTCATATAGTAAAAAGCCAACTCGCAAAGCTCGGGAACCTGCGACTGCACGAATATGGTCGAGCGTGCGGGGTCGAGACCGCACGAGAGGTAGTCGAGCGCCACTTCGATGATGTTTTCGCGCACCTTGTCCGGATTATCGGCATTGTCGGTCAACGCCTGCGCATCGGCTATCATTATGAAAATCTTATCGAACTCTCCCGAATTTTGCAACTCTACGCGGCGGCTCAACGAACCGACGAAGTGCCCGAGATGAAGTTTGCCAGTCGGGCGGTCGCCCGTAAGTATTATCTTTTTCATCGAAAACAAAAATTTTTTACGTCTGTTTTTCCCTCTTGTTACCCCTTGTCGCGTACGGCTGCAACCGTGCACGAAATGCACAAAAATAGAAAAATTTATATGGATATGTGAAAAAAGTGTTCGAGTATAGTTTTTTTTTATAATTTTGTTAATTGTAAATGCACGTGGCTTATGACAATCATACAACTCGAATACCTGTTGGCGGTTGCCAACTGCGGCAGTTTCTCGGTTGCGGCCGAGCACTGTTTCGTGACGCAACCCTCTTTGAGTATGCAGATCAAGGCTCTGGAAGAGGAGTTGGGCGTGGTGCTGCTCGACCGTTCCAAGAAACCGATCATCCCCACGTCGGTAGGCGAAGTGGTATTGGCTCAGGCACGCGAGACGCTTAAAGCCTACAACTACATACGCGAGTCGGTGGCCGAGATCAAGGGCGAAACGGCGGGCAAAATGCGGTTAGGCGTCATCCCGACAATCGCCCCCTATCTGCTGCACAAGTTCATACCGTCGTTCGTCAGGCAATATCCCAAAGTCGAGTTGGAGATTCGCGAAATGGTGACGGCCGATATCATCGAGGCCTTGAAGAAAGACCGCATCGATGCGGCATTGGTCGCCAGCGGCACCTGCGGCGACGGCATCATCGAGCACGATCTGTTCAGCGACCGTTTCTATGCCTACGTCTCGCCCGAACACCCGCTCTTCGAACGCTCCAACATACGCATCGAGGACATCGACATCAAGGATCTTATCCTGCTCAGCCGGGGCAACTGCATGCGCGACCAGATCCTCGAACTCTGTCAGGCCATGAAGGGTGTCTCGCCGCACTACTATTTCGAATCAGGCTCTCTCGACACCCTCATGCGCATCGTCGACTGCACCCCCTACATGACCATAATTCCCGAAATGGCGTTGGAATTCATCCCCGCCGATCATCGCAACCGGGTCAAGACCATAGCCAAAGGCGCCACCTCGCGACGCATCGCGCTGGCCGTCAGCCGCACCTATGTCAAACGGTCGATTGTGGAGGCGCTTAAACAGACTATACTCGATAATTTTTCGTGATTTTTCGTGATTTTTCGTCAAAAGGCGTTAGTAGCGGCACCTCAATCATTGGCGCGAATAGGCAGTACGTCGAGTACAGCCTATCCGCGCCAATTTCATGTCGGCACCGCTACTAACGCCTTTTGACGAAAAATTTTGGTTGTGGTGCTTGGGTTGTTTGGAAGACTATTCCCACCAACGTGTCATTCTGAGGAGCGTTCTGCGAACGCGACGTGAGAATCTCTCGTTCCTGCCCTGTCATTCTGAGGAGGCCGCAGGCCGACGTGAGAATCTCTACACTCGACAATGGAAATAGTCGTCCCCAAATGAGATTCTCACGTCGCGTTTTTCAAACGCTCCTCAGAATGACATATCGGAGGGAATAGCGACCCAAGCACCACAACATAATTTTTCGTCAAAAGGCGTTAGTTGCGACGCAAACGATGTGAGACCGGATAGGTTGTACTCGGCGTACTACCTATTCGGTCGAACGAGCGCGCGGAAGCAAATGATGTCTTTTCACGAAAAAGTCACGAAAAAGATCAGAACGGCAAATCATCAGGATCATCGGCCGGGATGACAGGCTGCTGCGGAGTGGCAGAAGACTGCGGCTGCTGATAGCCCGACTGGGGCTGCGGAGCAGCTGAGGGCTGAGAATACGACTGTTGCGGATGAGAGGCGCCGGAGAGCGGCTGGCCTGCCGTGGGAGAATCGGAACGGCGGCCGAGCAGCTTCATGTCGTCGGCAACGATCTCGGTAGAGTAACGTTTATTGTTGTCGCGGTCTGTCCACTCGCGTGTGCGCAGACGCCCCTCGATATAGAGCTGCGAGCCCTTGCGGACATAACGGTCGACAGTCTCGGCCAAACCGCGCCACAGCGTAATGGTGTGCCACTCGGTGTGTTCGGTCGTCTCGTTAGTCTGACGATTGAATATTCGCTCGGTCGTGGCAAGGCGTACACGCGCCACTTTCACGCCCGACTCCATCGAACGCACTTCCGGGTCGACACCCACATTGCCAACTAAAATAACTTTGTTTATCATAATGATACAGTATTAAAGTCGTTGTCACTCGTTCTCGGCATACTCTATGTCGGCAACGAGATTGCCTATGAAGTTGGAGTCGGAACCCTCGATGATCTCCATCTCGATAGGCTGATAATACAGCGCACGACGCAGTGCCGGCGAGAAACGGCGGAAACGGCGCAACTTGACGGCATCTTTCTCGGTCATGAGTATTATGGCTCGCGGATAGCGGTCGATCGTATTCTCCATAAGCGCGATATCGTCGGTGGTATAGCGGTGATGATCGTCGAAGAAGAGCGTATCGACGACATTGAACCGATTGCCCATATCGCGTTGGAACACTTGCGGATTGCCTATGCCCGACATCAACACGGCCTGCGAGCCGAAAGTGACCTCCTCGCGGTCGTCGTCGATGAACAGAGGCGCTATGGGCAGAGCCTTCATGCGAGAGAAATATACCTTTTGGAAAGCTATGCTGATGAGCTGTTTGCGCCATATCCGCTGATCGAGCGGCGTCATCTCCTCGGGGCACTTGGTCACGATGAAATGATGCGCGGTGCGCAGGCGCGACGGCAGATCGCGCAACGATCCGGCCGGCAGCATGCGATCGGTGGAAATCGGACGCGTGGCATCGAGAATAATCACATTGACCTTGGGGATAACGCTGCGATGCTGGAATCCGTCGTCCATGACGATAAGGTTGATATCGGGATAGCGGCTGCGAATACGGCGTATGCCCTCGGCGCGATCCTCGCACACGACCACTAACGTATCGGGGAATTTGAGTTTGATCTGCAACGGCTCGTCGCCCACATCGAGATACGACGACGAACATTTCACCTCGCGATAGCCCTTCGTGCGGCGGCCGTAGCCGCGCGACAGCAGCGCGATGTTGTACGACGACGAGAGATACGATATGATGTACTCGGCCGTCGGGGTCTTGCCGGTTCCGCCCACGGTGATGTTGCCCACGCAGACGATCGGGATATCGAAACTCTCGCTCTTGAATATATGCCAGTCGTAGAGCCGATGCCTCAACGCAACGCCCCACCTATAAAATAAAGAGCATATGTTCAACAAAAATTTCAACATAACCACAATGCGGGCGTAACATGATGCGCTCGCCAAATGTATATAAATCCAGTCAAAGGTAAATATTAATAACCGAATTCACAAATAAAACCTGTCATATTTCCGTTATACTGCGGAGAATGGCCGCAAACAGCCGAAAGATTTGCAAAAAAATTACTAACTTTGTCCGATATGAAACATTTGTTGAGATTATCCGTATTGTTGATCGCAATATCGGCGACAGCCTGCGGCGGCAGCTCGGCCGAGAACGAGCAATCGGCGGCGGAGGAGGCACAACCGGCACAGCCGAGAATTATGTACGGCATAACTGTCGACGACTACCACGCTACCGAGGGTATCGTGGCCAACGGACAGACCGTAGGCAACCTGCTGTCGCCCTACGGCGTATCGGCCGTCATGATCGACCGTCTCGACAAGGCCGCCGCCGAAGTATTCCCTCTGCGGCAGATCAGGGCGGGCAACAGATATACGATGTTCACAAGCACGCAGGCCGACTCGACCGAGCACCTCGACTATATGGTCTATCACCGCAACCCGGTGGATTATGTGGTATTCGGCTTTGCGGGCGATTCGGTGAGCGTCGTCACCGGCGCGCGCGATGTGGAGATCGTGCGCCGCAAGCATTCGGCCACGATCAACTCGTCGCTCTGGGGGGCAATCATGGAGCAGGATATGCCCTACGCCCTTGCAGCACAGTTGGACGACATATATCAGTGGACGATCGACTTCTTCGGCTTGCAGAAGGGCGACGGCTTCACGGTCATCTACGACGAGAAGTATATCGACACCGTATGCGTCGGCATAGGACAGGTTTGGGGTGCGCGCTTCGACCACGCCGGCAAGAGCGTCTACGCCATACCCTTCAAGCAGGACGGCAAGATAAAATACTGGGAGGCCGACGGCAAGTCGCTGCGCAAGCAGCTGTTGAAGGCTCCGTTGAAATATACGCGCATAAGCTCGAAGTTCTCCAATTCGCGTCTGCACCCCGTGCATAAGGTCTACCGTCCGCACCACGGTGTCGATTACGCAGCCCCGACGGGCACGCCTGTACACTCGGTGGCCGACGGCGTGGTGACGTTCAAGGGCTGGGGCGGCGGAGGCGGCAACACGATTAAAATCAAACATGCGGGCAACCTCATGACGGGGTATCTCCACCTAAGCAAATATGCCAAGGGCATATCGGTCGGGACGCATGTCTCGCAGGGGCAGCTTATCGGATATGTCGGTATGACCGGCACTGCCACCGGACCGCACCTCGACTACCGCATTTGGAAAAACGGCAAGGCTATCGATCCGCTGAAAGTTCCTCAGGAGCCAGCCGAGCCGATAGACGAGTCATGCCGCGAGGAGTTCGAATGGGTGCGCGACAGGATTATGGCCGAGCTTGACGGCGATGTCACCGACGAGGAGCGGGTAACACAGCTCGACTCGATACCCTTGCCGCAAGCCGCAGCCGTGCAGCAGGCCGAGGCTTCGCAGCAGGCTGCAACCGGACAGCAGGCTGCGACCGGACAAACCGACAGCGGACAATAGGCCTATGGTGACAATCGACGAACGCATGGCGAAGTTCATCGCCAAGCATCATGTGCTGACGTTGGCCACGGTCGATGCCGACGGCGCGCCCTACTGCGCCAACTGCTTCTACGCCTACGACAAGCAGCGCAACAGACTCATTTTCACGTCGGACAGCGCGACGCGCCACGCAATGCAGATGACGGCCGACAACCGCGTGGCCATATCGATCGTGCTCGAAACGCGCATCGTAGGACGCGTGCAGGGCATACAGATATGCGGCGCGGTACACAAGGCCGATGCTGCGGCCGGGCGCCGCTACATCGCACGGTTCCCCTATGCAGCGGCTGCACCGCTGACGCTGTGGGCGGTGGAGCCGACATACATGAAATTTACCGACAATACTCTCGGATTCGGGAAAAAACTTATATGGCAGGCAGAACAGGAGTGATAATAGTGGCCGGCGGCAGCGGACGCCGCATGTCGTCGCAGATACCCAAGCAGTTTCTTATGCTCGGGAACATGCCGGTGCTGGCACGCACGATCAATACCTTCGCCGAGGCGCTGCCCTCGGCCGACATGGTGGTGGTGCTGCCCGAATCGCATATCGCCACATGGAAGAATATAGCCGCACGATTCGATGTCGCGGCGCACAGGTGCGTAGCCGGAGGAGCCGAGAGGTTCGATTCGGTGAAGTGCGGTTTGCAGGCCGTCAATCCCGATGCCGAGATGATCGTCGTCCACGACGGCGTGCGTGCATTGGCAAGCAAAAAGCTGATCATACGCACGATGCTCGAAGCGCAGCAGAGAGGAGCATGTATTCCCGTCCTGACACCCGCCGACTCCTATCGCGTGGCGGATGACAACGGATCGTCGCGCCCTATATCGCGCGACAGCCTGCGCATAGTGCAGACACCGCAGATATTCTCGGCCGAGATGCTGCGCCGAGCCTACGACCGCGACTGCGAGGCGGCGTTTACCGACGACGCGTCGGTGGTGGAGGCGGCCGGCTACAAGATATTTTTATGCTGCGGCGAGCAGACCAACATAAAACTTACCACCCCCGAGGATATGGCATACGCCGAGTATCTGCTGTCGAGACAACAATAAACATTACAGAGCGATGACGACCTTCAAATACCGCACCGACAGAAAAACGATATACGTAAGTATAGCATTGATGACGCTTATGATCGTGTTAGGCATCGTCCTTATGGCGTTCTGCCGCGGAGGGTTCATCTCGACATGGTATCTTACGCTGATTGTTGCGTTGGTGGCTCTGGCCGCATTGTCGATCCCGCGCAACATCGTCATACTTCCCCAGACGATCGAGGTGCGCTGTCTGTGCAATCTGATAGAGATAGAGCGCGCCGAGATAGTATCGGTGCGCCGCATATCGCGCAAGGATCTGCATGTCGTGCCGCTGTTAGGCATCTGGGGGCTGTTCGGCTACTACGGCACATTTCTCGACTATCGCAACATGTCGTCGGTGCAGATATACGCCACGCAGTGGAACGACTTCGTGGAGATCGTCGACTCGTCGGACAACTGCTACTACCTGTCGTCGGAGCGTGCCGACGAATTGATAGCCTCGATCGGGCTGCAAAGCAGCGGCAGCGAACAGCAATAATCGGTTCACCCTCGAAACCCGGTGGAGAGGGGAAACTATGCAAAAATATCTCCGCTGCCATGCCGAGTGCGGAGACTCCCACGTCGTGCTTCGCACTGCTCGGAGTGACATTGCAGGGCGTTGCACTATGTCATTGCGAGCCGAGCAAAGCGAGGCGTGGCAATCTCTTGCGAAAATACTCCCAAGCGCTGAGATTCTCACGTCGCAACTGCGTAGCTCCACAGAATGACTTGGCGGAGGTCTGTTTCTCGCGTTGGTCTGCATAACGCATAATTTATTATGTTTGTGAAGAAAACAGGCCGGGAATTTGCATATTAACGGATAAATACATACTTTTGTAGAGATGAATGTTGTGTAGCTATGCCGATGATTGTCGGCCGGAGATAAAAATTTGGTTATAATTTACGCTTTGATACATATAAGTTAAATCTTTAATCACAAACATTTTAGGCCTATGAATTTTAATCAACTTATTCCTGATTTCAGTGCTCTTGGCAAAATCGACTATCGCAAGCCCGCTGTCGATAAAAACAACACCTTGGCATTGATAGCATTGTGTGCAGCCGTTTTGGCCGTTGTATTCGTATTCCTGCCGTGGTGCAAGTATGGCACGAACGATACCATATCGGGTATAGCTTCCATGTTCGGAGCAAAGCCCAGCGCCAGCATATCGTCAAATCTCGGCATCACGCTGTGGTACGGCATCTTAGGTTTTATATTCGCTTTGGTGGCCGTTGGGGGTGTCCTCTACAAGCAGTATGCTTTGGCATTCTGGGCAGCCATTTTGTGCGTGATATTCGGAATTGTCGGCTGGTGCTGCCTTGCCGATTGCACGACAACCGTATCGATGTTCGGACAAACACACACGGAAAAAACTCCTGCGGCTGAAATGAAAGAGGGAATCGCTGAAGGATATATGACAGTCAACCACATCGGTGCCATTCTTTTCTTCTTCTCGGGACTTGTGACCGCCGCATGCTCGTTCCTGCTGGCAACCGGCAGAAAGGTCGTATTAAATGTAAAATAATCACTAACAATTAAATAAAGACAAGATTATGAAGAGTTGTAACGAGTGCGGCGCTCCTATCGCCGACAACGCATCTTTCTGCCCGCAATGCGGAGCACCCGTACCCGCTTCTGCCCCGGTGCCCCCTGCACAACCTGTACAGGCTGCACAACCTGTACAGCCTGCACAGCCTGTACAACCGCAGCAACCTGTGTATGCGGCACAACCGGCTCCCCAACCCATACAGATCTCGGCCAACTGCTGGACGGTTGCCGGCACGATTATCGCGTTTGTGTTGCTTCTGCTGACATTCGTGGGTATGGTTTCCGACAGCGGTACGTTCCTCAACCGCCTCTATACCACTGCTATGATGTGGCACCTGCCATTAGTGTCGATCGCCCTGCTCGTTTATGGCATTGTCTGCGACAAGAAGGAGGGCAAGAGCAGCACGTTGGCAATTGTCGGTATTGTGGCTATCATCATTGCATTCTTCCTGAGCAATCCTTTGAAGAACACAGTGGCCGATGCTGCAAGTAATGTAGAGAATATTGCCAAGATCGGTAAGAACGCCGCGTCCGATGTGGATTATG
>CAZEXJ010000115.1:0-13106 GCA_964516585.1 uncultured Alistipes sp. | reverse complement strand
TATGAAACGCTATATAACAGGTCTTATCATGTTGGCGATACTCTCGACGGGCAGCCTTGCCGCCTCGTCGCGAGAGGTCTATTCGCTCAACGACGGCTGGTTGTTCTTCTTCAAGCAGGAGACCGACAGCGACGGCGCGCGCCATATCTCGCTTCCACACACGTGGAACATAGACGCCACCGCCTCCGACGGAGTATATCTGCAAACCACAGCCAATTACAGCCGCGAAATGTACATCCCCGAGGAGTGGCGCGGCCGACGTCTGTTCGTCCGGTTCGGCGGCGTGCAGAGCGTGGCCGACATATTCGTCAACGGCCGCCACGTGGGCGAGCACCGCGGCGGCTGGACGGCCTTTACGTTCGAGATAACCGACAAGGTGGAATTCGGAGCCAACAACACTCTGCTGGCCGTGGTCAGCAATGCCTATCGCAACGATGTGCTGCCTGCATCGTCGGACATGAACCTCTACGGCGGCATATATCGCGGTGTGGAGCTTATCGCCACCTCGCAGGACATCGTATCGCCGCTGCACTTCTCGTCGGACGGCGTAATGGTCTCGACGTCGAAACTGACAGCCGAGCGCGCCGAGGGCAGCATCGACATATATCTGTCGGCAAAGGACGAGACATCGCTCAATGTCAACGTGCGCATCTTCTCGCCCGAGGGCAATAGCGTATTCGCCAAGAGCGTGCGCGCCTCAAAAATAGACCCTGCGCGGCCGCTCACCGTGCCATTCTTCATCGACAGCCCCGAGCCGTGGAGCTGCGACGATCCGCAGCTCTATCGTGTGCGGGTCACAATCGGCAGCGAGGATTCTCCCTCGGACGAAGTCACCGTCCGCACGGGACTGCGCTGCATAACCGTAGGCGATGACAACCGCCTGCGCATCAACGACAGCATAGTCGATGTTCACGGAGTCAACCTTGCGCACGACCGCGCCGGAGTGGGCAGCGCCATGCGCACGCGCCACTACGACGAGGACTTGTCGCTCATCGAGGATTTGGGAGCCAATGCCCTGCGCTCGCTTACGGCTCCGCACGACGACTACCTCTACGACCGCTGCGACGAAAAGGGATTGCTCGTATGGATCGATATGCCCCTGACACGCGCCCGGATATTGAGTGACATAAGCTACTTCGCCACCGAAATGTTCCGCGACAACGGACGCGAGCAGTTGCAGGAGATCGTATATCAGAATTACAACCACCCGTCGGTGGTCATGTGGGGCATATTCTCGCAGCTGTGGCAGAAGGGCGACGATCCGCTGCCCTACGTCAAGGAGTTGAACGCATTGGCCAAGCGCATCGACCCCACGCGCCCGACGGTGGCGTGCAGCGATGCCAATGGCGATTTGAACTTCGTGACCGACCTGATAGTGTTTCGTCAGGACATAGGCTGGTACAGAGGCGAGCCTGACGACGTGGCCGTGTGGTGCTCGCAGCTGGCCGACAACACAGCATGGAGCGCGCTGCGCTACGGCGTATGCTACGGCGAAGAGGGATCGATCGACCAGCAGGCCGACGAATACGCGCGAGCCGAGCCGAGCCTCAACATCCGCTGGCAGCCCGAGCGCCGGCAGACGGCCTTCCACGAACGCTATGCAGCCCACATATCGCAGAGCGGCATATTCTGGGGGGTATGGATCGACAACATGTTCGACTACGGATCGTCGCGCCGCTCCTACGGCCAGAACAGAGCGGGGTTGATGACCTTCGACCACAAAGACAAGAAAGACGCATATTTCCTCTACCGCGCGCTGTGGAACCGCAGCCGTCCCACGCTCTACATATCGGAGCGTCGCTGGAACATACGGCAGGACAGCATTCAACAGTTCAAGATCTACTCGTCGGAGGAGGTTCCTCTGCTGCTCGTGGGCGACGATACGGTAGCCGTCAGAGAGGTCGCGCCGTGTCAGTATCTCTCCGATTCGGTGGTCATGCACAGCCGCAACCGCATCGAGTCGCGCACCTCGAAGATGACCGACACCATAGGCGTCACAATCGACAACGTTTTAAAATCGAGACGGCAGCCGGTCCTTCGCACATCAACAAATCGAAAATAGAGATATTCCGCTCGAAAGGCATCCTGTCGGCAAACACCTGAACATAAGGCTCGATCGCAAAGGTCGAGTCTCTTTTTTTGTCGCGCACATCGACATCTCCCGCCGCCGCCTCGACATAGCTCTCACTCACTGCGGGCATGCTGTCGCCGCAGTGCAGCACATCGAGCGTGCGGGCGAGTATCTCCATGTTGTAGTCGACAAGATAACGCCACTCGCGACTATACAGATCGGCGAAACGCCCGGCATAGTGGTCGAAATAGGGCGACGAGCCGTAGGCCGACACCATGGCCGTCCAGTGCCGGTGCTGCCAGCGTTTGGAGTAGTCGAGCCGCATGTCGCGCATGGGCTGGCGCGGACGGTCGGCATGGCAGAGCTGCACACTGAGCTGCATCACGCCGTCAGAGGTCATTATGCGCGTGCGGTTGCGCTCCGAACGCTTCACATAGTTCTCGCCTACGTCGATCACGCAGTGGCACTGCACCATGCGGGCATACCACTCCACGCTGCCCCAATATACCGAAGGAAGAATTGTCATGACTGTTGTTTTCGAAAGTGCAACATGCGCCAGTCGCCGTCGGCATCGGTTTCGACCAATCTCAGGGAGCAGCTGCGGCAGCACTCGGCTACCGATGTCGCATCGGCGGCGAGAAAACCGCTCAGCAGCATATCGCCGCCGCCGGCGAGCATGGCCGCATAACGCGGCATGTCGGCGATGATTATATTGCGATTGATATTGGCAAGAATAACGTCGTAACGTTCGCCGGCGACCTCCGCCACCGACCCTTCGACGGGCGTAACGCGATCTTCGACACCACTGAGCGAGATACTGCGGCGGCAGCTCTCCACCGACCAAGGGTCGATGTCGACGGCATCGACATGCCGCGCGCCGCACTTGGCCGCCACTATGGCGAGTATGCCCGTGCCGCAGCCCATGTCGAGAACTCGGCGATCGCGAATATCGGCGCGCCGCACGCCGCGGCACATCATGCGCGTGGTGGCATGATGCCCCGAACCGAACGACATGGAGGGCGATACCACGATGTCGAACACACCCTTCTCGGGGTGCGGTTCGTGCTGCTCGCCGCGTATGATCATGTCGTCGATCTCTATGGGAGAGAAGCTCTCGCGCTCCCACTCCGCATTCCAGTTCTGCGGCTCGACAATCCTGCTCCCGGCCATAGCGCCATACCGCGACAACACCTCTCCGACAGCATCGCTGCACACCCTCCACTCCTCTTCGGGCATGTAGGCGCACAGCGTAACGCCACTGCCGCCGGCCGAATCCTCCTGCGTAAAACCCTCGAACGGCATATCGGCCAGTTCGGCCTCGACGATCTCGGCCGTCTGCCCGTCGCCGAGCGTCGTACAAAGCTCCACGTATCGTTTCATTATGTAAAATAAATTTCGTATATTCGCTGCAAAAGTAACCATATTATGGCAGAGTACACAAAAAAATGGCAGGAAATCGCCCGTGAGTACCACCGTTACATCCGCCTCGAAAAACATCTGTCGGATAACACTATCGACAGCTACATGCGCGATTTGCAGGAGTTCGCCCACTTCATCCTGCGCATGTACGACGTACCGCCGCAAAAGGTCTCTGCGCAGATGATCCAACGTTACATGGCATGGCTCTACGATGCCGGACGGCAACGCTCGTCGCAGGCACGGCGGCTGAGCGGCATAAAGAGCTTCTACAACTTCCTGCTGTTGGGCGACCGCATCGAGACTCTGCCCACCGAATACATCGAATCGCCCAAGACAGGCCGCCCCCTGCCCGACGTGCTGTCGACCGACGAGATCGACCGCATAATACAGGCCGTGGACGACTCCACGGCCAAGGGTCTGCGCGACCGCGCCATGCTCGAAGTGCTCTACTCCTGCGGTCTGCGCGTGTCGGAACTGACGGCGCTGCGCATAGGCGACCTCTTTTTCGGCGAGGGATACATACGCGTGACGGGCAAGGGCGACAAACAGCGTTTCGTGCCCATAAGCCCCGCGGCGCGCGACAAGATACAGCTCTACATGGAGTGCCGCTCGCCGCGCCGCCGCAGCGAGGATACGCTGTTCCTCAACAACCGGGGCAGGGCGCTCACGCGCGTCATGGTCTTCACCATAATAAAAAAGGCGGCAGCCGCGGCCGGCATCGACAAGCACATAAGCCCTCACACCTTCCGCCACTCGTTCGCCACCCACCTGTTGGAGGGGGGCGCCGACATACGGCAGGTACAGGAGATGTTAGGCCACGAAAACATACTCACGACCGAGATATACACCCACCTCGACCGCACGCACCTGCAACGCACCATCGAGGACAAGTTCAACAACATAGGCACTTTGGTCGTGGAGTAACGCCACACGACAGGCCGCAAACAACCCCGCAATCATGAAAATAATAAGAATTGCTCTCTGCATCGCGCTCGGCACAGCCTGCCTAACGGCCGCCGCCAGCGCCGCCGAACGCGAAGTACGCATCGCCTGCCCGTGGGGGACGATCTGCGGAACGCTCGCCGCACCCGACGACGGCACGGCGCATACGGCCGTGGTGATAATAGCCGGCTCGGGACCGACCGACCGCAACGGCAACTCGCCCATGGGGATATCGCCCGCAAGCTACAAGATGCTGTCCGACGAGCTGTGCGCCGCCGGATACGCCGTACTGCGCTACGACAAGCGCGCCATAGGACGCAGCGTATATCCCGCCGAACAGATCGCCTCGCTCACCTTCGACGACTATGTCGAAGATGCCGTGCGCTGCATAGCGTTCCTGCGCGACGAGGGGTTCGGCAAAGTGGTGCCCATAGGCCACAGCGAGGGTTCACTGATAGCCTTGTGCGCGGCACAGACAGCCGCCGTCGACGGCATAGTGTCGCTCTCGGGCGCAGGTTACAGATTGGATATCATACTCAACCGCCAGCTGGCCGGTCAGCTCATGGCTGCCGACATGGGACTTTTGGTGCGCGCCACAGCCATTCTCAACGACTTGGCCGCCGGCAAGCGGGTCGACGATGTGCCGCAGACGTTGCAGTCTCTCTTCGGCGCCCACGTTCAGCCCTTCATCATTTCGCAGCTCCGATACGACCCGGCCGATATGGCGCGCCGCACACGGCAGCCGCTGCTCATCGTCGCCGGAGGACGCGACATACAGATCTCTGCCGACAATGCCCAGCGTCTCCACGCCGCCGCACCGCACTCGCAGCTCGTCATACTGCCCGAGATGACCCACGTGCTCAAAGACTGTGATTCGACCGACATGATGACACAAATGTCGGGCGTCTACTCCGACTCGACGCTGCCGCTCGACAGCGGTCTGTGCAGGGCTATAACCGAATTTTTGAAAACCATTTAAAACTCCACTGCTTATGTCTCTGTTATCTAAACTTTTCGCCTCGTCTTCAAACACGACAGCCTATCCGTGCGACGAGATAACCGCCCCCGACGGCAGCACGATCCGCCTGACATTCTTCGCCCACGCCTCGATCGCAATCGAGTACGGCGGCCGCCATATCTACGTCGATCCCGTATCGCAATACGCCGATTACGCCTCGCTGCCAAAAGCCGACATCATACTCGTGACCCACTCGCACTACGACCACTTCGACATGGCCGCCATAGAGGCTCTGCGCAACGAGTCGACGGCCATCGTCTGCGACAAGACCTCGGCCGAGACCTTCGAGGGCGACTGCTACACGATGCTGCCCGGCGCTGCGGCGCGCCCTGCGGAGGGTATCGCAATCGATGCCGTGGCCGCATACAACACCTCGCCCGAACAGTTGCAGTTCCACCCCAAGGAGCGTGAGGACTGCGGCTACGTCATTACGCTCGGCGGCTGCCGCATCTACATATCGGGCGATACGGAACCCACAGCCGAGATGCTCTCTCTGCGCGACATCGACATAGCCTTCATCTGCGCCAACCAGCCCTACACCATGAAGCCCGAACAGGTGCGGCAGGCCGTCGAGTCGATACGCCCCAAGATCGTCTATCCCTACCACTTCGGCGAGGTCGACGCACCCACCGACGTCGAGGCGTTGAAAGAGCTGCTCTCGCCGCTGACGGAGGTTCGTCTGCGCCCGTTGGCATAACGATTCGCAAAACCCTATAAATCCAACATCATGAAACGACTTACCGCACTTGTCGTGATCATGCTCTCACTGCATATGGCCGTGCAGGCGCAGCGGTCGCTCGTCGACTCGCCCCAACGCTCGCGCAGCGTGGCGGTCTACCGGCTCTCGGCCGACGACCTTCGCAAGATTCATGTGCAAGGGCAAACGCCCACCCGGCAGATGATGTACGACTGCATCGGAACATACCCCGACCTTAGTGCCATACCGCCATTGGAGAGGGGCAACTACCTTATAGTCGAGGCTGTGCAGGAGGAGCTGAAATGCTCCTGCCGCACGGTGGACAGCTTCCACGCCCGGTTCGTGCAGGGCGCCGGGGCGCAGCTGCTGCTGACCGACTCGTTCGGCCGCACAATAGACGATGCCCGGGTCAAGGCCGGCAGCCGCTCGCTGCGATACGACCCCTCGACGCGCACATACGACACGCGCAAGTTAAGAGACGAAAGCATAATCGAGATCGACAACCGCGGCGTGATGCACTACATCAAGGTCCGTAGCGAGATGCCATACTTCCGCCGCAGCGGCAGGGCTGACAGGGCGGCGCGCAAATTCGGCGGTGCGACAGCCGCTTCGCGGCGCAGCTTCGCCGTGCTGAGCAAGCCGCGCTACAGGCCGGGCGAAACAGTCCGTTTCAAGGCATACCTGACCGACAAGTCACGGCCGTTCAAGTCGGAGATCGAGCTGCACATGAACATCCAAGAGCGCGATACCGTGCTTATGAGACTCACTCCCTATCGCGACGGCTTCTATGAGGGGTCGTTCGCGCTCGACGCCGGACTCGGGCTGCGGCTCGACACGCGCTGCCCGATCGTATTGCGCGACAGCCGCGGCAAGGTGCAGGCATCGGCCTCGTTCCGCTACGAGGAGTATCTGCTCGCAGCCGTCACATTCGACACCAAAACCGAACGCCAACGATACGACAAGGGCGAAGAGGTGGGCATAGTGCTGTCGGCGCACGACGAAAACGATCTGCCGATATACGATGCCGAGGTGGAGATCACCTTGTGCAAGGGCGGCGGCGACATTGCACGATACGACGAATATATCTTCATCCCCGACACGCTGTGGCACTGCCGCATGCCCATGGCAGGCCGCCGCACGCAGCGCATCATCATACCCGATTCGGTATTCATCGACGGCGCCTCGATGTCCTGCGAGCTGCAGTGCGTTCTCACCGACGCCACGGGCGAGCAGCACCGCACATGGAGCTGCTTTTCGATGGATCGCCGCCCGGCCAAGATCGTCGCTGCCTTCGATCGCGGCATAATGACCATACGGGAGCTGCACGACGCAGAGAGCGTAGTCACGCGCGCCCTTCTCACAGCCAAAAACGACAACGGCGAGACTATCCTCCGCGACTCGGTGACACTCCCCTGCACTGCGCCCGTAAACTACATGGCCGACACCTACAACATATCGTCGGCCGATGCCCAGAAGGAGTTCAACGCCACAGATTATGCCAGCGACATATTGGACTGCGAACTCCGGCGCGAGGATAGCGGTGCGCGCATACGCATCGACAACCCCTCGGGCATACCCTTCTGGTACACCGTGCGGCGCGACAACCGCATCATCGACAGCGGCTGCGCCACGCAGATAGACACTCTGTATGCCGACAGCAGGCCGCAGCCCTACGCCCTGCAAGCGGTATATTTCGCAGGAGGGCAGTCATACCGCCTGCAAAAAGAGCTGCCCGCGACACAGCAGGCGCTCTCGCTCTCGGTCGCCACGCCCGACAAGGTCTATCCCGGCCAGCGCGCCGAGGTTAAGGTGGAGGTGAAAGACCGCCGCGGCCGGCCTGTGGAGGGAGCCGACATCACGGCCTACGCCTACACCGCCAAGTTCGACCGCTCGGCGGCACCCGTACCCCGCTGCGACAAAGTCATCGCGCCCCGCCCCGTCGTCGACTATACATACGACCATTACAGCCTCGACGACCACAGCCGGCTTATGCCGCTCGACTACGCGCTGTGGCGCGACAGGTTAGGTCTCGACACCATAGAATATTACCGGTTCCTCAACCCCGATCCGATCTACACCCACACCGCCGCCGCACGCGACAGCATCACCACGCTGATGCCCTACGCCGTGGTCGACGGACGATTGCAGAACATACAGCTGCTGTGGGTCGACGGGCAGCTCGGCTATTGGGAGCACGGCGACGGCACCCCCGTACTGCCAGTCCGCCCCGGGTGTCGGCGTCTGCGCATGTCGACGGCCGACAGGATCATACAAATCGACTCGATCGACGTGGTCAAGGGGGTGAAAAACATCGTTTCAGTCGACGCCCGGCACAGCCGCAAGGGCATCGAAGTGACCATGCGCGACGCTGAATCGGAGGGCATGTTTTCCGACGGCGAGTACAACGAGCTGCTGCGTCACGTGATAAGCGTTCGACCGCGCTTCGGCGAGGTGATGCTCTCCGGCGACTCGCGCACTTCGCTCATGCCTCTGCCGGCGGCCATACTCTCGGGCGATGCCGTCTATCGCATCGATCCCGGCAACTGGCGCCGCGGCCATTACCATTCGCCATACCTCGTCGGGCCGGTGCCCTATCGCATCGGCGAGACTGACGACGACGGCATATCGCGCCTCATGGCCGACACGGCTTTCATAGCCGACTTCAACGTCGCGGGAGGTTATCGCTACGACATACGCCCCGGCTGTCTGAGCCGCACTTCGTGGGCGCAGCCGCCCATATCGCGCCGCATGACGCACTATCGCCCCGCAACGGAATTCCGCCGCGAAGTGGCCACGTGCGAAGGTCTGCACGACGGGTTCGTCGCACAACTCAAACAGCGCATAGCCTCGCGCGGCGGCCGCATAGCCTCGCGCGACACGGTCGCCGGGCGCTGCCGTCTCTACATCGACGTCGACCTATCGTCGGCGCAAGACGGCAGAAGACCCCTCGTAACGGCTCTTTTCGACAACCGCGGGATGCACTCGCTCTACTACGGAGCGACGCACCGAATAACCGATCTCGCCGCCGGGCGCTACCAGATAGCGGTCATCATGTGCGACTCGACCGCGCTGCGCCGCAGCATCGAGATCCGCCCGGGCGGCGACAACTGTCTGTCGCTCGACAGCACTCAGTCCGTGGAGACCGATTCGCTCGCCCGCGCCGCACTCGACAGGCTCGGCCGCATGATCTCAGTCCGCCTGCCCGAATCGTATGCCCCGCAGCGCCGCACCCATGCCGCAGGCGAGCAGTATGTCGCATCGCAAGAGGGCACATACAATGCCGACAATGCGCGTGACAAGGTCATCACGGGCGCCGTCTACTCTCAGACGGAGGGCATGCCGCTCGCCGGTGCGACGGTACGTATCGGCGAGGAGGGCATCGCCGTCGGCACCGACATCGACGGCCGCTTCCGCCTGCCCTGCGACAGCGAATCGCAAATAACCGTATCGTACATAGGTTACGTGCCTTATACCCTCCGCATACGCAGCGGCCGCGACTACCGCATAGTGCTGCAACCCTATAACGACTCGCTCGAAGAGGTGATCGTAACGGCCTACGCCGATACAGACAAACAAGCCTTCACCGGCAGCCGTTCGTCGCTCAAAAAACGGAATTCCAACATGCTATACGACTCTGCGGCGGAAATTGCCGTAGAGGAGGCGGAGGATGAGGCCGCCGCAGAGGGGGCAGCCGACATGCCGATGTCATTCGATGCCGACACGCAGCCGGAGCACATCGCCGAGGAGGAGTTCGCCGAGGGTTGGCGCGAGGCGGGATCGCTGCGCCACGACTTCCGCGACGATGCCTTCTGGCAGCCGCGCATAACCACCGATGCCGAGGGTCGCGCCGCCTTCGAGGTGGCATACCCCGACGACATCACCGCATGGAACGCCAATTTCATAGCCGTCGGCAAACGCAGCCGCATGACTCAGCAACAGATCATCGTGCGCTCGGCCACGCCCGTAAATGCGCGTCTGTCGCTGCCTGAGTTCGCTGTGCGCGGCGATTCGATAACGGCCGTCGGCCGCCTGACCAACTATACAGGCGACACGGTCGAGGTGTGGCGGACGATCATCACCGACAAGGCCGACAGCTGCCGCATAGCGCTAGCCGACAGCCATATCGATCTTATACCCGCAGCGGCTTCCGACGCCGACAGCCTGCAAATAACCTACTCGCTCCGCACCGGCGACGGCTATCGCGACGGAGAACGGCGCTCGATACCTGTCTTCCGGCAGGGAGTCGAGGCGGTCTACGGCAAGGCCGTCGTACTCAACGACACCCTGCCCCGCACCTTTACGCCCGACCCGGCATTAGGCACCGTAACCATACACGCCCAAGCCTCGGGCATCGACTGGCTCGCCGACGAGATCGAAAGCCTGACAAGCTACCGTTACTCGTGCAACGAGCAGACGGCATCGAAGCTCAAAGCGCAGTTGGCGCGCCGCGCGATATGCAGCGCCCGCGGCGAGCGGTTCGACGGCGACAGAGAGGTGAAACGACTCATCGCGCTGCTCACCGATACGAAACAGCGCACCTCCGAGGGTCTGTGGGGCTGGTGGAGCGGCGACAGGTACACACCGTGGATCACGGCGCACATAGTCGAGGCGTTGACCGCAGCACAGCAGGCCGGATACAGGGTGTCGATCGACCGCACACGCATGGCCGAAGCTCTGCGCCTGTATCTCGACCGTATAATCGACGGCGGAGCCGACGGCCGCATCGACAGCTCGGTGCAGGCAATGATACACACGCTGCGGACACTGCATACGCTCGATCCGCAAACCGACTGCCGCCGCTATATAGATGCGATCGCCGCAATCGACGACGACTCCGTCGATGCGTGGATACGGTACCGGCTCGCGGCCGCAGAACTTTGCGGCATACCGGCCGACCGCGACGCCCTGCTCGCACGCGCCAAGACCTCGTTCGGCGGCGGACTCTATTGGAGCGACCGCACCGACCGATACCGCTGGTGCGCACCCGACGACGACGAAATAGCCACGACATTGGCGGCATATCGTCTGCTGCGCGACATGGGCGGCAGCGAAGGGGAGTTGGCCGCCATACGCACATGGCTCTGCCAGCGACGCAGCGAAGGCCGGTGGGTCAACACATACCTCTCGTCGCGCATCATCGAGACCATACTGCCCGAGTTCCTCGCCTCTAAGAGCGACGGCCGTGAAGCGGCAGTGGTGATCGGCGGCCGACGCTACGACTCGTTCCCCGTGCATCTGACATTCGAGCAGACCGAACCGGTAACCGTCGTCGGCAGCGGCACGGCGCCAGTGTTCATCACACTCTACCAGAGCGGCTGGGAGCAGACTCCCCAACCGCGCGACGAGGGCTTCAAGGTCGAATCGCACCTGTTGGTCGACGGCAGCGAGGTGACACGGCTCGAAAAAGGCGTCGAAGCAGAGTTGTGCGTCACGGTCGACGCCGCGGCCGACGCCGCCTACGCCATGATCGAGATACCTATTCCGGCAGGTTGCAGCTACCTCTCGAAACAGAGCCGCAGCAACCTCTGGCAGGTCTACCGCGAGAACTTCAAGGACCGCGCCGTCGTGTTCTGCAACCGTCTGCCGCAGGGACGGCATACGTTTACCATAAAACTGCTGCCGCGCTACACCGGCCGCTACTGCATCAATCCGGCACATGCCCGACTGATGTACTACCCGACGATATTCGGCCGCAACGCTGTGGCCGACTGTACGATCGACGGGCGCGAGCAGCCCGGCACAACGGCTAAGTGACGGGGTTTATGTCATTGCGGGCCGAGCGCAGCGAGCGCACTGTCATTCTGAGGAGCGTGCAAGCACGCTCCTCAGAATGACAAACGACATTATTCGCACTCCCCGGAGTTGCGGCAAAACAGGAAAAATTTAATAATAAAACGCGATGAATCTGATAGATACTCACTCGCATATTTACGACGAGGCATTCGACGACGACCGCGATGCCGTAGTGGCGCGCGCCGTCGAAGCCGGTGTGGGGACGATGCTGCTGCCCGATATCGACTCGTCGAGCCGTGAGCGGATGTTCGAACTCGCACGCCGATACCCCGACCACTGCCTGCCCATGTTAGGGCTGCACCCCACCTCGGTGAACGACAATCCGCGTTGGCGCGACGAATTGGACGAGGTGGAACGCCTGCTGCGCAAACCTCCCGTCGAACGCATCTACGGCATAGGCGAAACGGGGCTTGACCTATATTGGAACAGCGATTTTCTGGCCGAGCAGAGCGAGGCGCTGCGCGCCCAGACAGAGTTGGCCTTGGCCTGCGATCTGCCCATTGTGATCCACACGCGCGCGGCGTGGGAGCAGATGACAGAGTTGATGTCCGACTACAAGGGGCGCGGCCTGAGGGGTGTATTTCATGCCTTTGCTGCCGATCCCGACACCTACCGACGACTGCGCGACTGCGGCGACTTCGCCTTCGGCATAGGCGGCGTGGCCACATTCAAGAACAGCCGCATGGAACCCGTCCTGCAAGCCATACCTTTCGAAGAGATGGTATTGGAGACCGATTCGCCATACCTCACCCCCGCACCTTTCCGCGGACGGCGCAACGAGTCGGCATACGTCGCATATGTCTGCGCCAAAGTGGCCGAAGTCAAGGGCGTCACGCCCGACGAAGCGGCTGCACGCACTACGGCAACAGCCCGACGCATATTCCGACTCTGAGACATGTGCTTTACCCGCCCGACCTGTCATTCCGAGGGAGAAGCAACGCTTCGACCGCGGGAGTCTCAACACCCGACAAGGCAACGGGAATAATCGCGCACAACAGAGATTCTCACGTCGCGCTGCGCGCTCCTCAGAATGACATCTCTACCCTGTCACTCCGAGGGAGAAGCAACGCTTCGACCGTGGGAGTCTCCGCACACGACAAGGCAACGGGAACAATCGCGCACAAAAGAGATTCTCACGTCGCGCTGCGCGCTCCTCAGAATGACAC
>CAZEXJ010000114.1:0-12951 GCA_964516585.1 uncultured Alistipes sp. | reverse complement strand
GAAATCAACTATACCGCAAAAGATTTTCAAAATTTGTCGCGAATGCGCGGTGCGGGATATCAGTTGGAGGATTACGAACAGCACAAGGAAACCACCAACCTGTGGTATGCTTTGCACGGCACTACAAACGAGCAGGCTGTTGTCGGGAACGGTCTGCACGATGCGACGCTGAATTCACGCGACGATCTCGGCATGAACGACACGGATTATGTCGGCAATGCGATGAACTCGCTTATGGGATTGAAGCATTATGTTGGGTGTGATAGTGAATGGTTAGATTACATTGCCTGCAACGTCACCGACTATGAGACATTTTACAAAAACAAATGTATCGACAACGATGCGTCATACCCGATTGACTATAAGGCGCATATTTACGACCCGATTACCAAAACCGAACGTGTTGTGCAGACCGTATCATCCGGAGGCAATTGCGTCGTGCGCGTGGTTCATGGCGCAAAATGCGATATTCTGCCGAGCAGAGTTCATGTGACGGATACGAGCAAGTATGTTACTCATTACGCAGCGGGATTTTGGCTGTCGGCAGCTCGTGGCCGCTGTGGTTTGCGGTCTGGCGGCAGCTCGAGTGCGTACAGCGGTCTCGCTTGTGCGCTCGCGAGCAGCGCTTCTTCGTACTCGAACTCGTACTTCGGGGCGCGGCTGGCCTTCCGCGGAAAATTCGTGATAATCGAAATAGAGCGGACTACGTCGCAACGATAAAAGCGTTAGAGGGAGAGCCGATAGGCTGCTCCCTCTCTCTTTATCTCGCGAAGCGAGTCGAAAAATTTTTTTCCGGAAAATTGTGCGATATATTGACTTTTGCATTATCTTTGTCTAAAAGATAGATAGACAAAAAGGCAGACAATCCCACGCGCCGCTGTGTTTTGCGGTCTGGCAACAACTCGAATGCGAACAGCGGTCTCGCCTATGCGAACGCGAACAACGCTTCTTCGAACTCGAACCCGAACTACGGGGCGCGGCTGAAATTCTGTTGGTTAAATAATCGGAGACCCTGCATAGGTACGAGATACCACCGCAATTCTCTGAGGGATTCGAGCCTCGGCAACAGCATAGTTTTCGCAATATGGAAAGCCGGAACATAGCATTAACCACATGTGGGGAGCGGCTTAGCTGCTCCCCACAGGACCGGAAGGCGGTCCGCGACATGGGAGGTATTAAGGATAACCCAACAATAATTTATCCGTTATGCAACCTCATCTCGGAGATAATCTCCGATGAAAATTTAGACCGCTCATTCAAGCGCGTCATGGAGAATCTACGGTCTGCCGATACCCGCAACGGTTGCCGTCAAAGAGCGAAAATCATTATAGATGGCATTGAGTGTTCTCCAAGAATGTCCCGTTATGTAAAGAATAAGAAACAGATAATAGAAACACTCAAAGAACAAATCGGCGACGGCTCGTTTCGTATAAAAAATCTCAAATCCTTTTCTACGAAAGATGGCCCAAAAATTAGGGTCGTGCAGGCTCCGTCCGTTTTGGAGCGCATAGGGAGCAACGCTATCATGGAAACGATAGAAACGAGGCTTGCTCCGCTGCTGATAGAAACAACTGCGGCATCTATACAGGGGCGCGGGCCGCACGGATTATTTCACCAAATACAGGCGGCAATAGCCGCGAACCCCAACCTTAAATTCTATTATCAAAGTGACTACAAAGGGTATTACGACAGTATAATTCACGAAATCCTAATATCTACTATCGGGAAGTATATAGGAGACCCGATACTATTGCCAATACTCGAAAATTTCGTAAGAGCACTTAACCCTGACGGTGAGCGCGGTATAAGCAAAGGATTACGCTCATCTCAGTTCTTCGGCAATCTATATCACAATGACATAGATCATAAAATGATGGAGGTATATGGTGCTGTGCATTATTTCCGATTCTGTGATGACATCTTTATCCTCGGCGAGAGCAAACGTGATTTATGGAAATGGCGGGATTGTCTGCACTCAGAAGCAGAGCGATTAGGTCTTACGATTAAGTCCAGCGAACGAGTAGCGCCCATATCCGCAGGAATGGATGCGCTTGGGTATGTCAATCATGGCGATTATGCTTTGTTGCGGAAGCGCATAAAAGTGAATGCCGCGCGCAAATTATCTAAACTAAAATCGCGCAAGCGAAGACAGCAAATAATTGGTTCTTTCAAAGGAATGGCGTGCCACGCTGACTGCAAACATTTATTCAACAAATTAACAGGACAAAATATGAAGAAATTTTCAGAAATGGGTGTTACATACACCCCAACCGACGGGAAAAAACGTTTCCCGGGCAAAGTAACCCGTTTGAGTGATATTGTGAATATTACGATTGAGATACACGATTTCGAGACGGGCATAGATACCAAAGAGGGTGAGGATAGATATTTGGTATCTTTCCGCAATCCGAGCAATAATGAGTGGGGAAAGTTCTTTACGGCATCCGTAGAGATGAAAGGCATCCTCGACCAAATAAGCGACATTGAGGACGGCTTTCCATTTGAGACCGTCATAAGGTGTGAAATGTTTGACGGGAATAAGCGAAAGTACAACTTCACCTAACAATCGTAAAAAGATAAAATAAGTATTATAGATTCGGCCGCTACTTTTGTCGTAAATCAAAGTTCGTTAGAATGGAAAAGATTTACGGCACAAAGGAGCGGCAGGATTGTCTTATGCGTGTAGGACAGTCTAAATGGATATTATTCTATGGTTTTTGGAAGGACGATGACGCGAGCGACACAGGCTGGGAATTTCGTCATACATTCGACCATAAACCGCTGCTTCCCGAAATCAAAGAACTTGTCATTTCTGCGATAAACAGTCTTACCGATGATAAGATTGTAAACGGCTTTGTTTGGAACAATCAGCCGGTATATTTGTCCGTAGAGAATCAGTTAAACTATGCAGCCATTGAACGCTGCAAGGGCATTCATTTCCCACTCGTATTAAAAATAAACGAACAGGTAGACGGTACGCCTATCTACCAAACTTTTGAGAATGCAGAGGATTACTATGCGTTCTCACAGGCTATTGCTCTGTATATAACAGAGACCATACAAAACGGTTGGAATGAGAAAGATAATGTAGACTGGAGTGTATTTGCAATTAACGATACTGAGATATGAAGAAGGTAATAGAATTGTTTAAGCAGAGCAACCGGTGGAAACACCTTGCTGGCGGCTTCATCATCGGTTTAGGTGCCGGTTCCCTTTATGGCGCAGTGTTTACCTCGATGGTTGCCGGTGGCTGCCTTGAATACAAAGACAGAGCGTGGGGCGGTAAGTGGGATTGGATTGATTTCGGCCTGTCCGTCGCAGGTGGATTTTCCGGAGGTGTAACCTATCTTATCGTCTGCTGATATGGAGACACTGTTACAAATAGACAAAGTCCGGCTGTTTTTTAGTCTGCTGCTTATCATCTGCATATTGGTGATTGTTGCTATTATGCTCGACCTTTGGGACGGTGTACACACTGCCAAAATGACAAATCAACGCATTCACTCGCATAAACTGCGTGTAACCATATCGAAGATTAGCGAATACTTCCGCTTCATTATGATTGGGTTCCTCGTTGATTGTTTGGGCTTTTTCTTCGACTTTTACCTGCTGCCTTTCGTGGCATTGCTGTTTGGCGCTGGGCTGATTGCTGTCGAAGCGAAATCTATGTTTGAACACGCCAACCGTAGAAAGAGCCACACTACGGAACTGCCGACAATCATCAAAAGCATTATGGATTGCGTGAACGAGAAAGATGCAAAGAATATCATCGAGCATCTCACAAACGCTGCTGCAGAACAATCAACCACCACCAATTAGCATCGGAAGATATGATTTGTTTGATTGACAACGGACACGGAAAGGAAACGCCCGGCAAGTGCAGTCCCGACGGGCAGTTTCGAGAGTACGCATACACGAGAGAAATTGCGGCCAAGATCGTCGCCGAGTTGCGAAAGCGAGGTTACAATGCCATTGCCCTCGTCCCCGAGGAAAACGATGTTGCATTGGCAGAGCGTGTTCGCAGGGCAAACAGTTACTGCGACAAGTTTGGTGCGGCGAATGTCGTGCTGGTATCGGTACACTGCAATGCTTCCGGCAACGGTTCGGAGTGGAAAACCGCTCGTGGGTGGAGTGCATATACTTCGGCCGGTGAAACAAAAGCCGATAAGTTGGCGACGATGATGTACGAGGAAGCTGATAAAAACTTTGTCGGACATCGCCTGCGCACGGACAATTCTGACGACGACCCCGATTGGGAGGAGGGCTTCTATATCCTGCGCAAGTCGAAATGCGCGGCCGTATTGTCAGAAAATTTCTTCCAAGACAACGAAGATGATGTCGCCTACCTTAATTCTGCCGCAGGAAAGCAGGCAATCATCAGAACGCACGTCGATGCACTCATCAGATATGTGAACGAATATGGAACGGCTTAAAAACGCAGCGGTGGTATTGCTACTTGCGATATTCGTAGTATCGCTCTGCTTCAATGTGCATTTCTACACGAGAGGCAGGGCGCATCTTACGACAACCGACACAATCCGAGTAACGATATTTGACACGATCCCTTTTCGAGAGCCAGCCCCCAAGAGAAGCACATTTATCGGGACCATAACGGGCAAACTGCCGACGGCACCAAAGCCGACGGCAGCCGCGCGGGAAGATACCGACAGCATTCCGGCGGTAAATGCCCCGAGCGAAACGGCTGACAGCGTTAACGTGGCAGTACCTATAACACAGACCGTGTACGAAGATAGTCTATATACGGCTTATGTGAGTGGGTATAATTCCAAACTCGACAGCGTCATATTATATCCTCGTCGGGAGATAACGACAATTACCAACAAATATACGCCCCCGAAACCCAAGCGGTGGAACGTTGGCATACAGGTTGGGTATGGCGTAATATTAAAAGGGAACACGCCGAAAATGGCTCTGTATGTCGGCATCGGTGCATCGTATAATATAAATATATTCAATTTCCGATATGATAGAGATCATTTTGACCATAAACAAAAAAAGCGTATACGACGAAGTCGCAAAGACAACATCGTACACGGGCGCAAAGATGGACGGCGACGATGAAGCCTACGAACGTATATTCACGACAGACGAGGATCAATCTATGCTTGAACGTTTTTGGAACGAATGCACGAACACCGCCTGCAACGCTCTGAAAAAAGTTCTCGTGAGCGAGATTGACAATGGCGGTGAATACCGATTGACGTTGGGCCTGTCCAACGCTTTTGATGGAGCACTCGCTGACAGTATGCAGCGTAGTCTGTTTTCATTCTTCGTGATGAACATTACCTCAAAGTGGTACACATTCACGAACAAAAGCGAGGCGGCGGGATATGCGACGGAAGCTGCCACCTATATGGAGGACATTATGCGTAAAGCATTCTACAAGAAGAAGCCGACGCGACCGACATACGATTAATTAACATTAAAACTCATAAGACAATGGCAGAAAGCAAGAAAACATTGGAGGTTATCCTGCAAGTCAAGGAACTCATCTACGATGTCCAGAACAAGGCATTCTTAACGGGCCAGGCACGAGAAGCCGAAGGCAAGAAGAACTACGAAGCTGCATCGAATATGCAGGCAAGCGATGATGACGAAAACAGCTATCAAATTCGCCGCTCGCTGGCAAACGGTTTCAGTGCATTGAAAAGTTTGCTCGGCGAGTATCTCTCCGAGGATAAGAGTACGAGCGACAACCTCATTTACAAAGAGATTGACGCTAACGGCTCTCTGCGATTGACTTTTGAGTTGCCGAGCAACTACAACAACGCATCGGCCGACAGTCTCGGAAACGGCATTCACGCTTATCTGGTGGATATTGCGCTGGGCGATTGGTTTGCTATTACCAACCCCGATGATGCGCAGACCTATATCTCGCATTCGACAGCATCCTTGGAAACCGTTAAACGTGCGCTTTACAAGCGTAGCCGCCCCGAGCGCCCGACCTACGAATAAAGAGTTTCTTATGGGATATTGTTGCAAATATAAGCAGGAACAGGCAAAGCCGGTTACGCTTACTTTCAAGCGGGCCGAATTGCTCTACGACGCAGAGAATTACTCCTATGTCGAGGGCGATATTATGAAAACGGACAATGACCACGCCCAGCATCAAGTGTTCGACATCGGACAAGAGGGCAACATTGACCGTGTTACGCGAGTTCTCAACTTGGCACACTCGGAATGTGTCGAGATGCTCTATCCCTACACCAAAGAAGACGTGCCGGACGAGCAGGAGCCGCTCAATGATATGCTGATCGCCCCCGAGCAGTATGTTATTGAGCTGTTACTGCCCGACGGTTTTTCCATTACAACGGTTCGATTGCTCGAGCACCTCATTCACGAATATCTCGTGTGCCGAGTGCTTGCCGACTGGATGAGCATCACGAATCCGGGTAGTCAGAGAAATTGGGAAGATAAACTTGCCAACATCAAGAGCCGCGTTCAGTCCGCTCTGATGTCGCGGCGAGGACGGCTGCGACGGAAACTCAAACCGTTCTGACGACAAGAGCCGAGGTGCATTGCACCTCGGCTCTGTTATCTATGCCCACCTCGCTATCGTGGCTGATTGAGCATACGAGGATTGAATTGCACGGTAAATCCGTACAGACTTTCCTGCCGGTCGAACTTGCAGATTAAAGCCAACCGAAACGCCTTGTACGGTGTGCCGCGAAATCCACGCAGATATTTGTCCACGCTGCTCCATACAGGGTGCCAGTGGAACAAGTCGTTTGAAGCGTAAAGCACCTGCGAAACGTGCGCTCCTTGTATATATCCGCGCTGGATAATCGTGTCTACCGTTTTGAATGTGTTAGGGTCGCCCATAGAGAACGGACGAGTTACTATCAATGCCGTGATTTTGTCTGCGTTCGATTTGGAAAAATCGACGAGCCGTGTCCCTGCCATAGCGAGTGCTTCGGGATAGGAGTTCACATTGTCCGTGATGTCAGTGTTAATCATACCCCACCACCGAGATTTCAGCGAATATACATACGCATACCGCACCGCCGGATTGTAGATTATAATATGCTGATTGGTATAGTCGTATATCATTCGGCAGCCAGCGAGGAATTCAGCGAACGGCAGCAGCGAGATGTTTCCCAGTGTCAATTGTTCGCTCTCGTCGGCTTTCGAGTTATAGATTTCGATAATCTTATCGCATCGCGGCAAGTCGGACACAGTAAACAAATTCTCTGATTTCAGACTATCCGAAAGGCACTGTACCTCGGAGCCGCTTATCATCATAATACCTCTGTCTGTGGCGAACAACACAGCACTATCAATCTGCGTGATGCTGTTAGAGTTGATGCACACTTCTCGTGTAATTGGCTGTTTGGCAGAGTATGTGCCGGTGCCGGACACCTCTAACGCCCACACCCCGTCTGTCGTGAATGCGTATAGGGGGAATTGCCCGAACTGACCCTGCGACAGAGCCTTGGCCGCAGATGATATTCCAAGGATAACGCCTGTGCCGACCGTATTGATGCCGAGTAACGGGAAATAGAATGGATTGTTTACCTCCGATGTGTAAATCTTATTCGAGTTTTCAATCGGAAAAGTCGCTTCAATCTGATCCCAACCGATCGGATGCATATTTACCGACGGCAGCGTTGTGAAATTCTTCTCGCGCACCAAATCATAGTCGAGAAGGGCATACGCACCGTTCAAAAACTCGTGTGGTTTCAAATCAACTGCATAGCAAGCCTCCCCAAAATTATAAATGACCATCTTATAGGCATTCGGATTCGGGTAAAACAGATAACAGCCCCACGATTTCCTTTCCTTGTTTCCGTCGGTATAGGTCCCGCTGTTGAATAGTGCAATCTCGCACGCATCATAGTAGTCAGTCGAGCATTCCACCACACAATCTTCGCCGTTCTCTTTGATATATACTGCTATCGTATAACTATCACGTGAAAATGCCACCGCCGAGATATTAAGCGTAGTCCCGTCTTCGTTTACTTGCCAATTATACCCCCTGTCGCAGTATGCGAACATTGACTGCGCCAGAAATCCGTTAAACGGTTTTCGGCGTAGCCCTGCCAGATTGATCCGGCTGTTGTAGACGAAAGAATAATCAGCGTGCAGTCTATCTCGCGAAAGGTAATCATCGGTCATTACCTCACGTGTCGTCAACGACTGCAAATATTCATCGTCCACAATGATGTCCTTTCGTTCTCCGCTATCCGAAAGCAAATCGACAATATCTATCGAACAGAGTTTGTAGAACAACGATGTATTCTGCAAAGACTCTGCTGCTTTTCCCTCCGAAAACTCGGGCAGGTGGAATGATGTCGCCGGATATGTTCTGTCTGAAGAATAATAAATCGTGTATATTTTTGAATATGTCCACTCACTGTAAAATTCGAGAAATTGTTTCGACTCGAAATGACCGAGAACTTTATCCTCTTCAATTATTGTAGGATTCGTCCACGGAGTATTATTTGCATACAGGCGACCGATGAACTTGGTATCATAGTTGTCCGTGTCTTTGAACGATGAAATTTTCCCGCTCTGATCATAGGTATAGATCGGCTTTGATATGAAAACATCGACACTCTTAATGATGTCCGTCCAATCGTCGAGGATATATGCGTCATTATTGTATATTAAACGATAGTCTAATGTCGCAGCAACGAGCATTATGTCGCATTCGGCAGAAGTATAACTGCCTTTACCTTTTGCACGTTTCCACCACACGATAGGTGCCGATTTGGTTGAGGGGTTCATCAGAATCGGTGCGGAATGATAGACCAGCGAGCCGTCGAAAAGCCGGAGCGCATAACGGACAAAGAACGGGAAGCAGAATCTTCCTTTATTGACGGTTTGTTGCGCCACGAATTTATTGACCTTTGCCATAATCTGATCCGTAATCCTCGTCTTGTTGTTCTCGGACAATTCATTGTATAAGGCACCTTCCGATATGCTGTCAAAGGATACGGAAAATGTGCTTTTGCTCTCGTCTGAAAGACTGAACAGGCGAGGATGGCCGACAAGTCCGAAAGACATCTCCACGTCGGGGATATGATTGCCCAGCGACTTGTATGCTCCGTCTTTCCACAGGTAGTAATATACCCCGTCATCGGTAAACGCCAGCAGGGTGTTTCCGATGCCGTTGAAATGCGACAAGGTATATCCGAGCGAACCTACCGTAAGTCTGGACTTTGTTGCCTCGTCAATTGAATAGACCTTGCGATCCGATGAATTGTAGATGATGAAATGAGTGAACGATGATGTCTTGTGGATATACTTAACCGTTTCTCCGTCGTTCAACTGCATAAACAACGATGGCGGCAGCACGGGTTTTAACGCTCCGTCCTCATTCACGACACCTATTGAAGCTGCCAAATCCCCGTCGGTGCATTCGTAATCCGACGGATTGGCGGAGTATCCGTTATACTTAATCTCCTGTATCATGTTACAAAAGCAGTTTAATTATTATCGGTAATAATGTCCCATATATACTGTCCACAGGCACACCGATACACAACCTTGCCGTATCTGCAGCTCCACTTGCACGGAGAATTGTGGAACACAGCCGCCGCGAATATGTTCGGAAATGATTGCCCCTCTTGTTGGTTGGCAGCACCATTGCTTCATAACGGCCGTTTATTGGTGCGCGTCGCTTCACATACAGGTAATACTCGCAGCCGTCTATCATAATATCAATGACATCGCCACGCGAGAGTTGAAGATGCTTCGCGATTCGTGCAGTAATGTCAATCCGTCCGGTTGAGGAGAAGATGATGTCTGCCTTGCGGGTGTTATTTCCTAATATGCTTTGCATTTGGCCTGTCGAATTGATAATAGATTTTGCCGTTTACCTTGTGGATTGACACGGAGAGTTTCACACGCCCGTCGGACGGCAGCCCATAATCGTAGAATATCTTTCCGACTGATGGGCATAATGTCTCGAATCCGATACAACGATATTTCCCGTTGTACTGAATATCGCATAATTGGGTAGGCTTCTCGATTTTCGGATTGACCATAAATCCGAAAGCGTCTGCGTCCGGTATGCGGAACACAAACGCTCGTGCGGCATCATCTGCAGCAGCATTGTCCTTGATGTGCCGGAACAGATGTTTGGACAGCGTTATGGAATTGTCGGTAGAGTCCGCTATTACATAATAGCGGACTGACTGCCATAGTTGTTTCAATTTTTCGAGTATCATATCACGAATATACAATGTGATGATTTTGTTTGCGGTTTAACTTTTGACCGTTACTTTGAGCGGCACCCGACGGGAACGAAACGAGATTGTTTCGACATACGAGAACGACATTGTTGCATCAATATCGGCCCGGTGTCGGGCGGCGGCTTCTTTCGTAGAGAAGATGAATGAGCAGATCTCCATTTTCGATACGCCCTTTGTGGCGATGATGTTTGCGTAATACTTGCGGCCAAACAGGAATGCAAGGATTTCTTTCAATACGGTTGTGTTCATTGTATTTGTTTTTTTATGGTTTAACTTATGCTGCTTTGGTAAAACGTTCTTTGAGCGCGCGGCAAAGTGCTTCGCACCAGCGCCGTGCAATGGTAACCTCGACCGCATTGCCGATGTATTTCTTCTGCTCCGCTTGTGTGCCGACGAGTACATAATCCTCGGGGAATCCCATAATCTTTTTGAGCTCGGGAATTTTAAGCATACGCATTTTTATATCGACAATGCCGTAGAGAGCCATAAACTCTTTTATCTTGGCGGTTATCGGGCTGTCGGTATCGTAGACCGCAATAGCGGCTTCACCCGTCTCAGTAGCCACCAAATAAGGCGGTATGCTGTTGCCATACTGCATATCAATAAACCGCTCCGTCTGAATCAGCGACAGTCGGTCTTTTGTCGTTAAGGTCGGCGCAGGCGTGTGGCAGGGGTGATTATGCCCGTTGCCGTAGTATGCCGAGATAAATGCGTGATGGTCGCGACAGGTTATTGCTCCTGCCGGTTCATCAACGGACTTGTTTTTGCTGTCCGGATGCCCGCTATATTGCTTCGAGAGGAACGAGATTTGAGCCACACCCAGTCTGTTCTGCGTCGCAACCGTCGGACACGGCTCGTCAATCGACGGCGGCACATACTTTCCTGTCTTTTGGTTCACGGAATTATATTTGACGAGGAATGCCTCTTTGCCGCCTGCTACGAACTTTATTAGCCCCGCATAGATGCGCTCCAATGTCGGCTCAACAAGGGGCTTTTTCCGCCCGAATATACTCTCTCCCTCGTCCTCGAAGTCCAGACATTCACGCACGGGTTTCCAGTGCTCTAATGAACCGAAAAGATTGTTTGTGCCGTTCTTGCTGTGCGTCGGTTCGGGAAAGGTAATCGGCAAACCTTTCTTTGCAAAGATGCCGAAAAACCGTTTGCGCGAGGTGTACGCTCCGAAATTGGCGGCATTCAAAATCCGATAGTCGAAATTATACCCGTATCGCTTGACATTGCGCACCCAGCGTGTGTAACTCTTTCCCCTGTCCATTGATAATGGTTTGCCTTTCTCGTCTACCTCGCCCCACGACATGAACTCCTCGACGTTCTCGATCTGAATGTAGTCGGGGTTGATTGCCTCGATGTATCGGAAAAGATGCTCGGCCAGCGTCCGGCTGTCGGCATCGCGCGGCTGGCCTCCTTTTGCCTTGCTGAAATTCGTGCATTCGAGCGATGCCCACAGCACGATCAGCGCATTGGGGTACTGCTGGCGGCAGCTCTTGATGTGCGCCACGAGAGGAGATAGTTCGAGGGTGCGAATATCCTCCGTGAAGTGGAGCGCGTCGGGATGATTGGCAGCGTGTGAGGCGATGGCATTCGCATCGTGATTGACGCAGGCGATGACCTTGGCACATTGCTCGCCGCCGAGCCGTGCGGCATTGACGCCCGTAGACGTGCCACCAGCGCCGCAAAACAGGTCAATGTAAAGCAGTTTCATTGTTTTTCGTACTGTTTGTTCAGCCGTTCGAATATGTCGTTTAATCCCTTAACAGCTTCTTCCGAAGCCGGAACAATACGCCTTTGAAAGATGTTATAATCGCTATTCACGCCTGCGTGCGTGAGTAAGCAGTATTCTTCGCCGACAAACTTGCGGATGCTGTCCTTCCAGTAAACCTTTGCCCCTGCATCCCATATCAGTGCATCCACGCCGTCAATGAAACTCAGCAGTTCGTCTTTGTCGTAGTCGCGCTTGCCGCTCATCAGGCCGATTTTGTACAAATCGCAGAATCCGAGCGTGTCGAGTATGCACTGCAAACTGGCCTCGATGTCGATAATCGGCTCGACGCTCGCGAAGGTCAATATACCCATATCGTGTATGCGCTTCATAGCCTTGATGCGCTCCGCATTGGGAGCGGCGTTCGGCTCCATATCGTCCCGACCGGTCAGCGTGAACCCGACGGCGAGCCGGTATTTCGCCATAGGATTGGCCAGCAGCCCCGCGCCCTGCTCTGTGTCAATCCACGCCGTGCATTTCGTCAGTATCTTCACGGGGACGCCGAGTGCCAGCGTCTGATTGATTACCGCGAAATTAAGCGGGGCTGTCTCCGGCAGGCACGGATCGGACGTGAACGTGAAGAAAATACCGTGCTTCTCGATGTCTGCCTTGGGCTGATCGGTTGCCTTGTCAAACAGTTCGTCGAAATATACACTTATCGCGTGCACCCCATCGCGGAAGCACTTTTTGAGGGTCGGTTTATCGCCGCCGAGCACCTTTGCACTGATTCCCTTTTTGAGGTAGCAGTAGGTGCATCCATTGCTGCAACCCGTGTAGAAGTTGCAGGCATATTTTGCATACTCTCCGGCCTTGCCGGTTGGGGTATAGATTGCTTTTCCTTTCATAATTCTAATAGTTCGGGGTTGTCGTGAATGTTGCCGATGACGTTTCCTATTCCGAACATGAAACGACTGTTTTCGATGGCGTTATAGGTATGCGACCCGTCAGAATTGAAAG
>CAZEXJ010000113.1:0-5915 GCA_964516585.1 uncultured Alistipes sp. | reverse complement strand
GCAAGTTGCCCGCCTCGAGGTTTACGGATTCCAATATTCTAAAAAGGAAGCAGACGCAAACTACGATTTTGATCACCTCGAACTGGCTAAAATCGCATTGAGCAATTACAGCACGCAGTATAAACTTTCAGACGCCACTGCCGCAGCAGTAGCACCTGCAGCAAAGTGCCCGAGCAGCGAGACTGATGCACATCTGATATGGGACTGGGTTGCCGCAGCTGGTGAGCCTTGGGCTACCACTCTAACTGGAAAGAATTTGGCACAGGGAGCCAAGGTATTTGTGGACGGTACTGCAATTACCGCGGAGAATGAACAAGGAGACAATGCTACGGGCATCATCACTTTCGGTTTGGCTAAGACTAAAGATGAGTCGGCCGATAACAACCCCGAACTTCTGCTCTCTTTCTATGGAGCTGCCGATGCCGAGGGTACCAACTTGACTCCTCTTTATCTGCGCGCTAAATTTACAAATGTAGAGGCTTTCGCTCCCGGAAAAATCTATCGTGTACTCTACCCGATCGAGGACGGTTCGTGGAAGCTGCCCGAGCGTTGCGTAGAGCTGACCGTAACAGTCGCTGACTGGACGATCGTACCAGTAACTCCTACATTCTAATTAATTAACAACCCGATAGCAGGGGCGAGCGATTCGCCCCCTGCTATCTGTTTAACTGTTCAACAAGTTTTTATTTGTTATATATGAAATTGACGAATTTTATTTTCTGCCTGACGTTGCTCACGGGCGCTGCCACATCGTGCATCCGTGAAGATCTCGACGACTGTTTGAGTACCAATAAATTGTTGCTCAGCTATAAGGGAGACGGCACTACGGAGATATTCCCCGACAAGATCGGCCGGGTTGAGATGTTCGTATTCGATGCAGAGAATCGGTGCGTCAATTCGTGTGTCCTGCCCAAGGAGCAGGTTGCCAGCCGCACGGCAGAGCTTCCGCCGTTAGCAGCCGGCGATTATCGCATCGTTTGCTTGGGGAACACCCACAGCACGAGGGTCGACGGCATCGCCACGGGCGATTACGACCGTATGATCTTCGCAGCCGGAGATTATTTCGACAACAAGCAGGTTTCCGGCAACGATTCGCTTTATTACGCTTCGACTCCCTACACCGTGCTGCCGTACAACAGCCATGGGGAGAACGACCACACGAAAGTGGTTGAGTTTGCAAGCTCTCACTACGACCTGTTAGTGGAAGTCGTCGGGGTACCCGACATGCAAAGCCGCGCAGGCGAGCTGCCTGTGTTGGAGATATGCGGAGTCACGCCCTGCACCGATTTTGAGAATCGCGTGTGCGGTGAGGCTACCGATTATTTGCTTGAAACCGAATACGAGTCGGGACTGCTTTCGGCTCGCACCAATATAATGCGTCACAAGGATCACGAGAACGTCGACGTGCGCCTGCGTTCGGGCGACGCGCTGCTGGCCGAGGTCAACCTCGCGAAGTTCCTTGCCGACCACCCTGTTATAGACTGTTCGAAGCACGAGGTGCTCATCCCGATACGCATAACATTCCTGTCGGGCGACATCACCATAGGCGTACCCGACTGGTACATCGAACAGATTGAACCCGAATTTTAAGAGCGAACAGATATGCCGAGTATAAAAAATATAGTTTATATTGTCGCTGCGGCGCTGTGCTGCGGCTTGCTGTCGTCGGGCTGCGCGCGCGACGAGGTCGACATGCTCAGCGAGCAGGGGCACAATGTCGAAGTGGAGCTTAACATCGGCAAGAGCGCTGCCGACGCCACCACCGGCTCACTGACCGCGGCCGAGGGCAAGATCTACTCGCTTCGCGTATATGCTTTCTCGGACGGCCGGACGGTCGGACACTTCTACAAGGAGTATTCCGAGAATCCCACAAAAGTCTACATGCATCTGGCCTTCCTCACCGAGGGCGTGCAGAAGGTCGATTTCTATGTCATAGCCAACGAGAAGAACCTGAAACAAGCAGGTGTAAATGCGAAACCTACTGAGAACACCACCGAGGCGCAGATAAACAGCTACTGGTTCAACAATATTGTACGTGCGACGATGGATACAGAGGGTCTGCCTATGGTCGCCAAGGTATCGCGCGAGCTTGATTTCACCAAGGTGAAGACCGCACCGGCCGACGCCGGCGAGCACGCGGGACACCTGCTGCTCGACCTCGGAGACCAGCCTATCGAATTCGCGTTGGAGCGCCCCGTAGCCAAGATCAGTCTGTTTGCAGCCAAGGAGGCCGACGAAGATGCCACACTGAGAATAACGGGGATAACCGTGCCAACGGCCGGAACGCAAGCGCGCGGCTACCTCATGCCCCAAACCAAGGATGTGCTGGAAAAGATAGTCGACGGAGGTGTCGACATCCCCGTTGCAGTGCTCAACAACGCTACTGACGGCAAGCCGGGCGCCGTGGTTAGCAAAACCATTGCGGCCGACGCCACGGCCGAGTTTAAAAAAGACCCGAACAACTACACTCCCGTCATGGCGCAGTCGTTCTACCCCTTCGAGAACCCGTACAGCAACGGCGGCAGCTGGGACAAAGCGGGCAACGGCAGGGAGCACGTCTGGGTAATCAAGTATGAGTTCGACAACGTCATCAACGGTTCGACCATAACGCGTGAAGGCTCGGGCGTGGTGCATATGCCGGCGTTGGAGCGCAACAAATATTATGTTATATGCTGCCTGATACGCAACGACGGCCACTTGAATATCGAGTACAGCGTCGCCGACTGGGAAAAGGTAGAATTTGGAACAGGGGATAACCCGATCGTGTTGGACTACCCCCAATACGTAAACCCGATTCAACCCGGCAGCGGAGAGGTCGTCCAACCAAACGAGAAATATCAGCAGCCGGAGATATGGTACAGTCCCGACTCCGACGAGGGCAGCTACACCTTCCTGTTCACGGTCTTTGGTCCGCACGGATTGGAATGGACGCCGACTTTGTTCGGTCAGTTAGGCTCAACCGACAATTTCGAGATAGAGGTATATGAACAGTACACAGAGGGGGTTCGCGACTATCTGTATGACACAGGCAATCCCCTTCCACACAACCCGATTAAGTTTGATAAGAATAATGCGCCATATACTCATACCGATGGACGTACGGGCAGAAGATACTACATCACGGTAAAGGCGAAGAAGTCGCTCGAAGATCTCGGCACAGGAAATCCGGACGTACCCCACACCGTAGGCTTGGGCGTAGCCTTTCAGCGAAACTGGGAGCAGGACGACAACAATAGCGATATGCTGCTTATCAACGGTCTGACCGACAATCTGAGGTGGACGAACAGCCGCTTTGGCGAGTATATCGAGATAAAGCAGGTGGATGTCCCCACGGCACAACAAAACTGATAAGCTGCCAGCACGCGGCACTGCAAAACCGATAAGCGATGCCCCGCGGCACAACAAGATAAACTGCGAACACACGGCACAACAAAACCGATAAGCGACGAATGCGATGAATGCAACGAATGCGATGAAGATGAAGATGAAAAAGATATTATATAGAGCTATGGCCTGCGGCGCTGCGATTTTATCGCTTGCCGCCTGCGACAAGTCCGACGAGAACCTCGGCGCCGAGGCGGCGGGCAACGACCGAATCATCCTCGACATCTCGCCGAAGTCGGCGGCGACCCGCGCTGCCGATGAAAACTTGGAGAATCGGGTCGACGCTCTCGATGTGTTGATATTCAGAGACACCCCCGATATCCCCGCCGACGACAAAGTCAAGGTCTATCACGAGCGTATCGACGTCAATCCCGACGTCTACTCGCAAGGGCAGGTCGAGTTGAAGGCGCAAAGAAGCCTTTTCCGTGTGGGCACCAAATACTGGGTCTATCTCATAGCCAACGCCACCGCCGAAGAGTCGACAAAGTTTGCCGAGATGACCGAACTCAACGATCTGAAAGAGATGCATCGGACAGATGAACGTATACATATTACAGGGCTTTGGTCGAAAAATGCCGAGGCTCTGGGCTACACTATCATGCAGAACTTTCTTATGGACGGCGCGGCCTACCTCTCGGGCGAGGCCGAACCCGCCAGCCCCAAGTCGGTAGTTCTGAACGACGGCATCAGAGTGAACGACACTAAGCTGAAGGTCACACTGCGCCGTGCGGCCGTCAAGCTTATATTGGAGCTGCTGCCGGGACCGGGTGTAACATTCCTCGAAACAGGCGTCGGCTACTACATGCGAAATATGCCCTATGTCACCCACATTGTGGCGGACGATGCCAATAAGGTTGACGCTTCCGACGAGTGCCGCACTACCCAAGAGACCAACACCAGCTATTTAAAGTGGAGTGAGAGTCTGATCACCGTAACGATGTATGCCTACTCCCACTCTTGGAGTACTGGCTCCGCTCTTGAAAATGAGCCGCGTTGGATACCCAACATCCCCATGATCTACGACGCCCCCGACACTGAAGCAGCAGATCCGGTGACAATCACGCACAGTTACTACCAGATACCCGTCGTCATTTCCCAGCCTGACAAGGGCATTGGCCCGGAGATAAAACGCAACCACTGCTACCATATGCGTGTACAGGTCAACCGTCCCGGCGGTACCAGCCCGTCGAAGCCGCTGCCGCTCGAAGCAATCGAATATATGGCATGGCAGCGGTGGGAGGATAAGGAAATCCCTGTCGGCGGCGACAACGAGCAGTTGGCCTATCTTGCTATCAACGAGTCGGAGATGTCGATGCACAACATCGACACCGACAACACCACCCTGCGGTTCGCCTCGTCGTCGGATGTCACCGCCACGGTCAAGGAGGCCTATTTCATCGACAAGTTCGGCCAGAAGCAGGAGGCGATTTACATCGACGAGAATGAACAAGAGAAACCGATAAAAGACCTGATCGTGATAACGCCCGACAAGGGCTTGAGCGGCGGCATAAAGGTATACAGCCCCGTGCCGACCAACAATACGGCGCGTTATATCGTGGTGGAGTTCACCAACAACGACAATGTGGCGCCGAGCACGGTAACAATCACGCAATACCCCGTGATCAATATCACCAACGTTCAGGGTTGGTACAGCTACCGCTCCGACTTCGGCGGAACATCGTGGGGAAACCACATTAAGAATATTACTCCCACAGTAAAGCGTGTAACGGCGTATGGTTACGATCAAGCGACCGATACATGGCAATATTCGGATATCCAGCAAGGAGGACATATTAGGAACTGGAATGTAGAAAACCAAGTGTGGGAAGGATATAGCGACCCTATAATTTTCACATCGCAAGTGGCGGAAGATGTAACTGACGCCGACGGTCAAATAAAAACAACGATTTCACGCTATTATTACAATTGGACTTGGGGCAAACTTAATGATGGCAAATTTTACCAAGTCACAGGCAACGAACTTCTTAAGACGGTTGTTTTTGATAACGGAAATCCACGTATGTACCATGTTCAGGTTCGCTCCACGTCGGGACAATACACTATAGGCATCCCCCGTCTTACCGACGACGGCAAAACCGACCCCGGAGCCGACAATGCGCTGTTGGTATCGCCCTCGTTTATGATAGCATCGCAGTTGGGAGCTACTCCAACTGTTAAAGACAACACTGATCTTGATTATGCACTTGCGAGGGCATCAAGCCATTGCGAAAAGTATATCGAAGTCGCCAAAGACGGGACGGAATACGACAACTGGCGGCTCCCGACCGCAGCTGAGGTCGATATAATCATGCAACTGCAATATAACACGGCCGATGGTGCCGCAATGGATGAAGTCATGGCAGGATATCAATACCTTAGTGCCAGCGGAATCATGCTTAATAAATATAGAACAGTCTTCGAGACTGAAGATGAAGAATTTGATTTTTTTAATAGTGGTGCTCGTTTCCTCCGCTGCGTCCGCGATGCCTACGAGGACTTTGGCGACAACAAAGCCTCGGACACCACAAAAG
>CAZEXJ010000112.1:0-18579 GCA_964516585.1 uncultured Alistipes sp. | reverse complement strand
ATGCCCCATCGAGGTGTATGCCCGAACCCCGTTGAGCACGCACGTCAAAGAGCAGCTCTATCCGGTTCTGCGAAGAGAGATCGAGGGTTTGAGCCAGCGCGATGCGGCCAATCTGCTGATAGGCTTCGTGCAAACCGCATTCGAGTATATGGTCGACGACAAGCAGTTCGGCCGCGAACGGGCGCTCTTCCCCGATGAACTGTTCTTCTATCCGGCGAGCGACTGCGAGGACCGCGCCATTCTCTATTCGACACTCATACGCGACCTTATGGGGTTGGATGTGATGCTGATCGATTATCCCGGCCACATAGCCACAGCCGTGCGGTTCGACGAGGATATAGCCGGCGATCACTATATGATCGACGGCCAGCGCTTTCTGATATGCGATCCGACATATATCGGCGCCGACATAGGCATCGCCATGCCCCAATATAAAAACTCTCCGGCCGATCTGATCGATTTGCGGTGATAGCGGCGGCGATTATCTGAAAAACAGACATACGGCAGCAGGTTGCATGAATCATCGCATGCGACCTGCTGCCGTATGGCATCGCATGAACGCCGCGACCGCCGCCCGCCAACCTCCATGCAGGCCGCACAGATGTGTATACTCCGAAAATTCAACGGGTCGCGATACTTTTTTCGCCATAATAATTGTAAATTGACGATCAGTTTCATATATTTGTCAGTTGAATTGAACACGTTTTATGACGGAAAACAGACTTAAAATAGGAATCACCCAAGGCGACACCAATGGTGTGGGCTGGGAAATTATCCTCAAAATATTATCAGATGTACGTATATACGAGCTGTTTACGCCCGTAATCTACGGTTCGTCGGCCGCCGCCGCATTCTACCAGCGCACGCTGCGCGACCACGAAGCGGTGCAGTTCACGCCATGCCGTTCGGCCGCCGAGGCGCAGCGCGGCCGCGCCAATATAGTGGAGTGCGGAGCAAAAGATCTGCGCGTGACACCGGGCAAAGCCTCTCCCGAGGCGGGACGTGCCGCAGCCGATGCGCTTGCCGCAGCCGTGAAGGAGTTGAAGCAGCACAAGATCGATGCCTTGGTAACCGCCCCGATCGACAAACACTCGATACGCAGCGAAGCATTCCCCTACACGGGACACACCGAATATCTGTCGGCCGAGTTGGGAGGCGAGGGGTTGATGATAATGTGCAGCGACATACTGCGCGTGGGGCTTGTAACGATACACATGCCCGTGGCGGAGGTGTCGGCGGCTATCAACAAAGATTTGATAGTCAAACGGCTCGGGCAGTTGAACGAATCGTTGAAGCGCGACTTCGGCATCGTGGCGCCGCGCATAGCCGTGCTCTCGCTCAATCCGCATGCCGGCGACGGAGGCCTGTTGGGCGAGGAGGAGGCGCATATCATACGGCCGGCCATAGAGGAGGCCTATGAGAGCGGCATACTGTGTTTCGGAGCGTTGCCCGTCGACGGGTTGTTCGCCTCGGGCGCCTACAAACGCTACGACGCCATATTAGCCATGTATCACGATCAGGGCTTGGCGCCGTTCAAGACGCTGTCACCCGATGGAGTCAACTTCACGGCCTCGCTTACGGAGGTGCGCACCTCGCCCGACCACGGCGTAGCCTACGACATAGCGGGCAAGGGTCAGGCCGAGGCGCAGTCGATGCGACAGGCCATATACGCCGCTATCGACATCGTGGCGCGCCGCAGGGCATATGCCGAGTGGAGCCGCTCGCCGCTCGAACACTTCGAGCGCGACAAAGGGCGCGATGTCTCGGTGAAGGATCTGCCGCAGACCGAAGAGGACTGACAACAGGAAAACGATACGCCGGAGCCGTATTCCGTCTCGTAATTGTGGAAGCGGCGAAGGAATCGAAATAGTAACCAAATTTTTAACGTAATGATCAAGATTACATTTCCCGACGGCTCGGTGAGAGAGTTCGAAAAGGGGACAACGGCCTTTCAGGTGGCAGAGAGTATCAGCCCTCGTTTAGCTGCGGACGCTCTGGCTGCCGAGGTCGACGGCGCGACGGTCGACATGAGTCGCGCGATCGAGCACGACGCTGCGATCAAATTCTTCAAATGGGACGATGCCGAGGGCAAGCACGCCTTCTGGCACACATCGTCGCACCTTCTGGCCGAGGCCTTGGAGTCGCTGTACCCGGGCATCAAGTTCGGTATAGGTCCGGCTATCGACAACGGCTTCTACTACGATGTCGATTCGCCCACAGCAATCACCGAGGCCGATCTGCCGGCGATCGAGCAGAAAATGGTCGAATTGGCACGCAACAAGGAGCCGTTAGTGCGCTCCGAAGTGTCGAAGGCCGAGGCCTTGAAGACCTTCACCGAGAAGGGCGACCAATATAAATGCGAGTTGATAGCCGATCTGGCCGACGGCACTATCTCGTTCTATACCAACGGCGCATTCACCGATCTGTGCCGCGGTCCGCATATCCCCAACACGGGTTATATCAAGGCCATAAAGCTCACCTCGGTGGCCGGAGCCTACTGGCGCGGCAACGAGAAGAACAAGATGCTGACGCGCATCTACGGCATCTCGTTCCCCAAGAAATCGATGCTCGACGAGTATTTGGCCATGATCGAGGAGGCCAAGAAACGCGACCACCGCAAGTTGGGCAAGGAGTTGGAGCTGTTCACCTTCTCGCAGCGCGTAGGTCAGGGTCTGCCGTTGTGGCTGCCCAAGGGCGCCGATCTGAGAGACCGTCTCGAACGCTTCCTGCGCCAGATACAAAAGGAGCATGGCTACCAGCAGGTTATCACGCCCCACATCGGCAACATCGAACTCTACAAGACCTCGGGTCACTATGCCAAGTACGGCAAGGACTCGTTCCAGCCCATACACACCCCTATCGAGGGTGAGGAGTATATGCTCAAACCCATGAACTGCCCGCACCACTGCGAGATATACCGCAGCAAGCCGCGTTCTTACAAGGATCTGCCCGTGCGTTTGGCCGAATTCGGTACGGTATATCGCTACGAGCAGTCGGGCGAGCTGCACGGACTCACGCGCGTGCGTTCGTTCACGCAGGACGACGCCCACCTCTTCGTGCGCCCCGATCAGCTGCTCGAAGAGTTCGAGAAGGTCATCGACATCGTACTCTACATATTCCGCACACTGAAGTTCGACAAATATACGGCACAGGTGTCGCTGCGCGACCCCAACAACCGCGAGAAGTATATCGGCTCGGACGAGAACTGGGAGAAGGCCGAGAGCGCTATCATCGAGGCCGCCAAAGTCAAGGGACTCAATACGATAGTCGAATACGGCGAGGCTGCTTTCTATGGCCCCAAGCTCGACTTCATGGTCAAAGACGCTCTGGGTCGCAGCTGGCAGTTGGGCACGATTCAGGTCGACTACAACCTGCCCGAGCGTTTCGATCTGACCTACAAGGGCGCTGACGACAAGTTGCACCGCCCGATCATGATCCACCGCGCACCGTTCGGCTCGATGGAGCGTTTCGTGGCCGTGCTGCTCGAACACACGGCGGGCAAGTTCCCGTTGTGGTTAGCTCCCGATCAGGTCGTCGTGCTGCCCATATCGGAGAAGTACAACGACTACGCCGCCGAAGTGGCACGCGAGTTGAATGCCGCCGATGTGCGCACGCAGGTCGACGACCGCAACGAGAAGATAGGCCGCAAGATCCGCGACAACGAGCTTAAACGCATACCCTACCTGTTGATCGTCGGCGAAAAGGAGGCCGCCGAGCGCAAGGTATCGGTTCGTGCGCAGGGCGAGGGCGACAAGGGTCAGATGACTATCGGAGAATTCCGCGACTACCTGCTCGGACTCGTCCGTCAGGAGGTGGAGGCCAATCGCCGCTAAGCAATTGAATTAAAACCAGTACAAACTAATATCGCACAAATTTGGCAGGACAATTTCCATTCCGACCTCGCCCGCAAACGGGTCAGGGGAATAATCAGAACAACCAGCAGAGGGATCCGCGCGGACGACGTCCGGTCGTGGAGAATCCGCATCGCATCAACGACCACATCACTGCACCGACGGTACGTGTCGTCGGCGAAAACGTAGAACCCAATCTGGTGTTGCCTATCCGCGAAGCACTGCGTCTGGCCGACGAGATGGAACTCGATCTTATCGAGATCTCACCCAAGGCCGATCCCCCGGTATGCCGCATAGCCGACTACCAGAAGTTCCTCTACCAGCAGAAGAAGAAACAGAAGGAGATCAAGGCCAAGCAGGTCAAGGTCGTCATCAAGGAGATCCGTTTCGGACCTCAGACCGACGACCACGACTACAACTTCAAGTTGAAACATGCCGAGAACTTCCTCAAAGAGGGAGCCAAGGTCAAGGCCTACGTCTTCTTCCGCGGCCGTTCGATCGTATTCAAGGAGCAGGGCGAGATACTGCTGCTGCGCTTCGCCACCGACTTGGAGGAGTTCGCCAAAGTGGAGCTTATGCCCAAACTCGACGGCAAGAAGATGAATATGATACTTGCTCCGAAGCCTAAGAAATAACATCTTTTTCGTTAAAAGGCGCCATTTCCTGCGCCTCGTTCAAATCCGCAAATGGGCAGTACGCCAGTACAGCCCATCTGCGGATTTTTCACGTGCGGCTTGTAACTAACGCCTTTTGACGAAAAATCGGGTTGTGGTGCTTGGGAAACGATTTCCATAGACATGTCATTGCGAGCCGAGCGTACCTGTTTCTGCTCTGTCATTCCGAGCGAAGCGCCCCGCCCCGCAATGTCACTCCGAGGGGTTACCTGTCTCCACTATGTCATTCTGAGCCGAGCGCAGCGAGGCGTGGGAGAAAACAAACGTCGACCACAATGCGACGGCTTACGCCGTTTTACTATTCTGACCCTCCCCTAAATCCCCTCCTCGGAGGGGACTTGGGTCGCTTCGCTCCGGGTGGAGCGAGGAACGGTTGGCGGGAATCCCGAGAAGCGCGCTTTGCACGCCCAATATGTCATTCTGAGCGGAGTGTAACGAAGCGAAGAATCTGGTTGGGGTAGACAAGACTTATCGTCCATAAACATCGTCCCCAACCAGATTCTCACGTCGGCCTGCGGCCTCCTCAGAATGACACCGCGGGCAAGATTCTCACGTCGGCCGCAGGCGGCCTCCTCAGAATGACACTTCCTCTCAGTCATTCCGAGCCGAGCGCAGCGAGGCGTGGGAGAAAACAAACGTCGACCACGAAGCGACGGCTTACGCCGTTTTACAATTCTGACCCCACCCCACACCCCTCCCTCGGGAGGGGACTTGGGTCGCTTCGCTCCGGGTGGAGCGTTGGACGGTTGGCGGGAATCCCGAGAAGCGCGCTTTGCACGCCCAATATGTCATTCTGAGCGGAGTGTAACGAAGCGAAGAATCTGGTTGGGGAAGATAAGACTTATCGTCCATAAACATCGTCCCCAACCAGATTCTCACGTCGCGTTTTTCAAACGCTCCTCAGAATGACACTTCCACCATGTCATTCCGAGCCGAGTGTACCTGCTTCTGCTCTGCCATTCCGAGCGAAGCGCCCCGCCCCGCAATGTCACTCCGAGGAGCGTTTGAAGAACGCGACGCTGGAGCCTCGTTCCCGACAGAAGTCTCGCACACGATAACACAACATACATACTCCCGCTTGGCAAAATGCAAACAAGATTTGCTTTTGCCCTCACTTATTATTATATTTGCCGCTGAGTTCGGTTCCTTGCGGGCTGCGTTGCACGCCTTGAAGGATTAAAAGGGAATCGGGTGAGAATCCCGAACAGTTCCCGCTGCTGTATGTCTCAATCATGATCGCCGCTCTCTTTGCCACTGACATGTGTCGGGAAGGCGCGTCGATCGGGACAAGTCAGAAGACCTGCCGCACCAATTGTATAATGGCGCGATCTGCGGTGAATGGATCGGCCTACACATTACTTTTATGAAGACAATATGTGTTGAGATCGTGTGCCTTGTTTTGGCCATGATGACGGTTGCCTGCAACAGCAGCAATACATTGGAGAAAGTCGACCGCAAGCCGATCATACGCTTCGACGCGGGTGTGGTGCAATACAGCGTAAAGGCGGGCAGGCCGTTGAACGTCGAGCCGCAATACGACAATGTCGACGAGCAGACGACATACGAATGGAGCATCGACGGCGAAGTCATCTCGTCGCAGCCCTCGTTGAACCGCGTATTCGATGCTGCGGGGCGATATTACGTGAAACTGACGGTGGTCAATGCCGACGGCACGGCTACTGCCGAAATCGTGGTGACGGTTGTCGAGCTTGCTCCGCCCGTCATAGTGTTCGATATTCCCGAGGGCGGATTGAACGTATTGATCGACAACGAATACACGCTCTCGCCCGAGGTGCTCAATGCCGACGGGAATACACTCTACGCGTGGTATATTGACGGAGAGAAGGTCGGCAGCGAACGCGAGTACGTGTTTGTGCGGCACGCCACAGGCGACTGCGCCGTGCGCATGACGGCCGAAAACGAGGACGGAAGCGATGAATCGGAGTTTGTGGTACATGTGGTCGACGGCATACCGGCCGACGTGACATGGGAGGCATCGTACTACGATGCCGACCCGTTGGTGCGATATGTGGCATTGGGGCGCAGCGTGGAGTTGTATCCCTATGTCTGGAACGGCATCGTGCCCTCCTACGAGTGGCGCATAGGCGATGAAGTGGTTGGCTGCGAGCAATCGTTCACATACACCCCTGCGGCGGAGGGCGAAACGGAGATCGTATTCACCCTGCGCGACGTAGCGTCGTCGCCCGAGTCGGTAACGCGTCACGTGCAGCGCAGCAATGTCGAGAACAGTGTGGTGCGCATCAGAGTCGTATGCTGTCACACGGCCGAGCCGCGGGCGGCAACGGCCGACAGTTCGCCATACGTGAGCAAGGTGTTCGACTATACGCCCGCGCCGGGACAGTTCATCAACGATACGGAGAAGGGCGGCTTCGCCGGCCAGACGACATACGACGAGGCAAACGCTTTCGCTGCGGCGAGACTGCAAAGCAACCGTTTCGTATCGCTCGGATCGTGGGGCGGCTACATAATCGCAGGCTTCGACCACAGCATCATGTCCGACGGCGGCAGCGAGATTGCCGTTAAGGGCAATCAGATGGACACCTCGTCGGAACCGGGCATCATATGGGTGATGCAGGATACCAACGGCAACGGCCTGCCCGACGACGAGTGGTTCGAGCTGCGAGGTTCGGAGACGGGCAAGCCCGAAACGCGGCAGCATCACGCCGTCGTATATACGCGTCCGTCGGCTGCGCACGCCTCATCGCCGTGGCTGACCATAGAGGGAGAAGAGGGTACGGTCGATTATTTGGGCACCTATCATCCTCAAAGCTATTACTATCCGGCATGGGTCGAGTCCGACAGACTGACACTCTACGGCACACGCTTAGCCAGCCGCACATGGCGCGACGAGTCGGTGCCGACGGAGTATTGGCTCAACGATCCGTTCGGCTGGGGCTATGCCGACAACTACGGCTGCGACAGAGAGGAGAACTGGACGCCGTCGGACAATCCCGCGCTCGACTCGCGCAGCGTAGTGACCTATCACCACATATCCAACGCCATGAATGCCGACGGAACGCCTGCCGATCTGGCTTGGATCGACTTCATAAAGATACAGACAGGTGTTTTGGACAAGGCCGGGTGGCTCGGCGAGAACTCCACTTCGATAATCGGCATAGCCGACCACACCATGCAACGCCAGTAGCAGATGAAACGACTGTGCATCATAGCTTTATCGCTGCTGTTCGCTTCGGCGTGCATGAAGATGACGGGCATCGATATCGAAGACATCGGTTCCTCGTCGCGCGGACTGTTCATCACGTGCGAGGGCAACTTCATGTATGGCAATGCCTCGCTTTCGTACTACGACATAGAGAATCGCACGGTCGAAAATCGCGTGTTCCGCCGCGCCAACGGAGCCGATTTAGGCGACGTGGCGCAGTCGATGACAATTTACGGCGGCCGCGGCTATGTGGTTGTCAACAACTCCGGCATAGTCTTCGTCATCGACCCCGACACCTATACCGTGACCGGCACTATCGAGGGGTTGACCTCGCCGCGCTATATACACTTCGTCAGCGATGAAAAGGGCTATATAACCGATCTTTACGATCCGCGCATAGCCATATTCGACCCCCGCACGAATCGTGTAACGGGCTATATCGACACTGGCAACCACCCGTCGACCGAACAGATGATACAGTGGGGCGACTATGTGTTTACCAACTGCTGGTCTTACGACAACAAAATATTAGTCATCGACACCCGCACCGACACCGTGGTCGACCAGATAGAGGTGGGCATACAACCCACGTCGCTGGCGCTCGACTGCAACGACCGCCTGTGGTGCATCACCGACGGCGGTTACGCCGCCAGTCCATACGGGCACGAGGCGCCGTCGCTCTACCGCATCGATCCGTCGACACGGCAGGTGGAGCGGCGATTCACCTTCGCCGAGGGCGATTCTCCCTCGGAGTTGGCCGTAAGCGGCGACGGCAAACGCATATACTTCATCAACGACGACATCTGGGCAATGGATGTCACGGCCGAAAATCTGCCCGTCAGGCCGCTTGTGGCCAATGTCGGGACGATATACTACGGTCTGGCGGTCGACCCCGTAACGGGCGACGTATATGTGGCCGACGCGATAGACTATCAACAGCCGGGAGTCGTCTACCGCTACTCGCCGACAGGCGAGGCGATCGACCGTTTCGAGGTGGGAATAATACCCGGCGCATTCTGTTTCAAACCGCTATGACACGCTGTTCACTGATATTGTCGGCCGTTGCGGCATCCATCATATTGCTCGCTGCTCCTTCGGCAGCGAAGGCGCAGCGCGACGCCGGGCGTACGGTGGATATCGAGAGTGTGGAGATCATAGGTTATCGCCCGCTGAAAGACATAGGGGTGCAGTCGACCCGGATGGATTCGCTCGTACTCAAAGAGAGCATCTCGCTCTCGGTGGCCGACATTCTGACGCAGAACACGCCTGTATTCATCAAGTCCTACGGCCGCGGCACAATGGCCACCGCCTCGATGCGCGGCACCGCTCCGTCGCATACCAAGGTGACATGGAACGGCATGGCTCTCAACTCGCCCATGCTCGGCATGGTCGACTTCTCGTATATACCTGCCTATCTCGTCGACGATGCTACTCTCTACCACGGAGCGGCATCGGTGGGCGTTTCGGGCGGAGGGTTGGGCGGCGCCGTGACGCTGTCGACACGGCCGGCCGATAGCGACGGCTTCTCGCTGCGCTATATTCAGGGCATAGGGTCGTTTTCGACCTGCGACGAGTTCCTGCGCATAGGTTATGGCAGCCGGCGCTGGCAACTGTCGACGCGTGTGCTCTATTCGTCGTCGGACAACGATTTCCGCTATACCAACTACCACAAGATCAAGCAGCCCGTATACGATGATGAGGGCAATCAGGTGGGCAGCCGTTATGTCGAGGATCGCAATCGTTCGTGCGACTTCGCCGACTTTCACATTTTGCAGGAGGCATATTACAACAGCGCGAGCGGCCACCGCATAGGTCTTGCGGCGTGGTACATGTCGTCGCATCGCGGCGTGCCCAAGATCTCGACCGACTATCGCGACGACAATATGACGCGCACGCGGCAGAATGAAAACACACTGCGAGCCGTGGTGTCGTGGCAGGTGATACGAGGCTCGCTCAAAGTCGGTGCGCGCGCAGGCTACACCTACACCGACATGCTCTACTCCTACCGCTACGATCTGACCGGCTCGGGACAGCAGATGATCGATGGCATACACTCGCAAAGCTACGTCAACTCGCTCTTCGTCAAGGCCGATGCCGAATACACGATAGGCGACAAATGGCTGTTCTCGGCCGATATCGCCGCCAACCAGCACTTCGTGCGCAGTGTCGACCGCTCGATCATAGTGCAGGACGGATCGTCGGCCGTCATAGGCTACGATCAGGCGCGAGCCGAGATGTCGGTCTGCGCCTCGGTAAAATACCGTCCCGCGCAGCGCGTAGGCATAGCCGCATCGATCCGCGAGGATCTCTACGGCGAGCAGTTCACGCCGCCTATTCCGGCTCTGTTCGTCGATGTGCTGCTGTCGAAGCGCGGCGAAGTGCTGTTGAAAGGCTCCGTCACGCGCAACTATCGCTACCCCACACTCAACGACCTCTACTTCATGCCGGGCGGCAATCCCGATTTGAAACCCGAGCAGGGGTTCTCTTACGATGTCGGGCTGTCGACCCGTCTTAGCTCGGAGCGCGTCAAATTCTCGGCCGCCGCCACATGGTTCGACTCCTATATCGACGACTGGATACTGTGGCGCGCCACGGCCAAAGGATTCTGGACACCGCTCAACATCAAGCGCGTACACAGCTACGGCGTGGAGCTGCGAGCCTCGCTCGATGTCGATCTCGGCCGGCGCTGGTCGTTGCAGGCCAATGCGCTGTATACCGTCACGCATGCCGTCAACCACGGCGATCCCGTATCGGTAAACGATGCCTCGATAGGCCGCCAGCTGCCCTATATTCCCGTCTATTCCGGCTCGGCTTCGGTGCGACTCAATTGGCGCGACTGGTCGATAATCTACAAATGGAATCATTACAGCCAGCGATACACCACCTCCTCGAACGATCTGCGGTTGTCCGACCCGGTGATGCCCTACTATATGAGCGATCTGTCGTTGGAGCGTCGCATCGCACTGCGGCCGCTCGACTTGTCGCTTCGCTTCGATGTTCGCAATCTGCTCAACGAGGAGTACGAAACGGTGCTCTCGCACCCCATGCCCCGCATGAATTTCGGATTCTACATAGGCATAACACCCAAGTTCGGCAGCGGCAGGCAGCGCACAAGGTAGAGGCGGCCGAGCGTTGTGTTATGTCATTGCAAGCCGAGTGTAACGAGGCGTGGCAATATCTTCATTCCCGTATCCACCGGGTTTTGCAGGTGAACCGATACTTTGACTGCGCCGAAGATACTCCGCCTCGGCAAAAAAAATGAATAAATTCCTTTTTTTGCTCTCGGCTTATTCGTATCTTTGGAGTGAATTTACTTTTGCGATAATGGCACTCGAACAAATTAAATCCCGACTGAAGCGTCTCAACTCACTTGTGGAGGGCTGGAACGACAATAATATAAGCGCAATAGAGCGCGATTTGGCGCTCGAACATCTGCGCGCCATATACGACGAATTGTCGTCGGCAGGCAATACGGCGGCCGTGGCGCCGCCGCAGAATATTGCCGCCGCAGAACCCGCCGCTGCCGAGGCGGCCTTTATGGAGGCCGGACTGAACGACACGGCACAGACACCGCCGGGAGAGGACGAGCCGGCCGCGCCGATCGACGATCCGATCGACATCGACGCCCTGCTCGGACTGTCGACGGCGGATGATGCCGCAGAGACACTGCCGACTGCCGAACCGGCAGAGCCTGTGCCCGCAACAGAACCGGAAGCCGAACCGATCGCCGAAACGGCTGCCGGCAAACCCGCAGAACCTGTTGCAGAACCTGTTGCAGAGACAGCCGAGCAACCTGTCACCGAGCCGGAGCCGGAACCTGCGGCAGAACCGGAGCCGGTGACAGAATCTGCACCGGAGGCGGAGACCGCACAGCAACCCGCAGCCGAGGAGCCGGCGGAACAGCCGTCAACGAAACCGATGAACGGTCTGTTCGACATAAACCAGATACCGGTACGTTCGAAGCGCCGTCGCAACGTAATGATTTCGCTCTACGATGAGCCTGCCAAGCCGCTGATGCGCGACGATGCGCCTGCACCAGCCGCCGCGGTCAAGCGCAGCGAAGTCGAGCCGGAGCAGACAGCGCCTGTCGGAAGAACGCAAGCGGCTGCGACTCTCCGCGCGGCCGAACCCGCGGAGAATCGTTATGCGGCGGCCGAAGATTCTCAGAGCGAACATGCCCCCGAAGGCGACACCCCGGCCGAGCAGTCCGGCATACGATCGCGCACCAAACGCTATACCGCGCCCGTAACACCCTCTCCGACTCGGCCTACACGTTTGGCCGACATACTAAGCGAGGAGGTTACAACATTGGCCGACAGTATGATAGATGATAAATCGGACGTAAGAACCGCCGCCGCGGTACCTGTCGACGATCTGCACAAGGCAATAGGCATCAACGACAAGTTTCTGATGATACGCGACCTGTTCAACGGCGACGAGCGCATGTATGAGAATACTATCGCCACACTCAACGAGTTCGACGATTTAGACGAGTGCATGATATACATCGTCGACAACTTCGCTTGGAATCCCGACTCCGACGGCGCACAGCTGCTGATGAATCTTATCCGGCGCAAACTCGCATAGGAGGCTTATGGCAAAACTCTATATAGTCCCAACGCCGATAGGCAATCTCGACGATATCACGCTGCGCGCTATCGAGACGCTGCGTTCGGTCGATTTCATCTTGGCCGAGGACACCCGCACGACGGCTGTGCTGCTAAAACATCTCGGCATCGAGAAGCGAATGTATTCGCATCATAAGTTCAACGAGCATGCAACCGTCAGGATGGTGTCGGAGAGCATCGCCGCCGGTCGCACGGTGGCCTTGGTGAGCGATGCCGGCACGCCCGGCATATCCGATCCGGGCTTCCTGCTCGTGCGCACGTGCGTCGAGGCGGGCATCGAGGTGGAGACGCTGCCCGGGGCGACAGCCCTGATACCGGCCTTGGTGCAGAGCGGATTTCCGTGCGACAAGTTCTGCTTTGAGGGTTTCCTGCCGCAGAAAAAGGGACGCACAAAGCGCATTGCCGAGTTAGCCGGCGAGGAGCGCACGATAGTTCTCTACGAATCGCCGTTCCGCGTGGTGAAGTGCTTGGAGCAGCTGTCCGAGTCCATGGGCGGCGACAGACCCGTAGCCGTGGTGAGGGAGATCACCAAGAAGTTCGAGCAGACCGTGCGCGGCACCCTCGACGAGGCGGCCGAATACTTCCGCAACAATACTCCGCGCGGCGAGTTCGTCATCGTCGTGGCGGGAAAATCAGTCAAGCATGCCCGCGAGTGCGAACCGGCGGAGCCGCAAAACGAAATATAACCACTGCATCAATGGCTATCGACAACAATCATCATACGCTTAATTTCGCACAAAAATGCTGCGTCGAGGTGCTCTGGTGGCTCTGCCGTATAGTGGCCGTCATGCCGCGCGTTGTGCGCTACTACATATTGGAGGAGTTTATCTACTTCGTGATGCACCACCTGATACGCTATCGTCGCGGCGTGGTGATGACCAACCTGCGCAACTCGTTTCCCGAGAAAAACGAACGCCAACTCGCAACCATAGCGCGCCGCTACGACCGCTATTTAGCCGAGCAGATAATCAACACGTTGAGTGTGACTGGCATCGGCCGCAAACGACATATGCGCTACATGACATTCCCCGGAGCGGCCGACTATGCTGCCGCCACCGCCGGACAGGACGTCGTACTCGTGTCGGGACACTACGGCTGCTGGGAATACTTCACCGCCGTAGCGTTATACGACAACGGGCACCGTTTGATGAGCATCTACCACCCGTTGGAGAACTCCGTTCTCGACGAACTCTTTTTACGCATACGCCGCTGCGACAACTCGGTGTTAGTGCCGCGCGACGAGTCCATACGCTACTATATCCGGCATCGCAACGCAGGCCGCAATCTCGCCATAGGACTTATAGCCGACCAAAATCCGTTCCGCCGCAAGGATGCCTTTTGGTTGACTTTCCTCAATCAGGAGACCATATTCGCCGACGGCGCCGAGCAGTTGTCGGTCAAGTTCGGCATGCCGATGTATTTCGCCTACATGAAACGTCTCGCGCGCGGACGCTATGAGATGTATATGGAGTGCCTGCACGACGGCAAACAACCGTTGGGCGACCACGAACTGACAATGCGCTACGCCCGTGCATTGGAGCGCGTCATACGCGAGTGTCCCGAGCTGTGGCTGTGGTCGCATCGCCGCTGGAAACAAATACGCAACCCCGAAGAATGTCTTCACTGAGTGTAGTCATACTCAACTGGAACGGCATCGAGCATCTGCGCCGTTTTCTCGGGAGTGTCGTCGACAATACCCCCGACGGAGTCGATATAGTCGTTGCCGACAACGGCTCGACCGACTCGTCGGCAGAGTGGGTCGAACGTCACCACCCGCGTGTGAGGATCGTGCGCATGGATCGCAACTATGGCTTCGCCGAGGGGTATAACCGCGCCCTCGCACATATCGACAGCCGATACTGCATACTGCTCAATTCCGACGTCGAGGTGACTCCCGGCTGGACGCAGCCGCTGGTCGAGATGCTCGAAAGCAGCGACGACATAGCCGCCGCAGCGCCCAAATTGTTGTCGTATGCACATCGCAGCCGGTTCGAATATGCCGGAGCCTCGGGCGGCTTCATCGACACGCTGGGCTATCCGTTCTGCCGCGGGCGCATACTCTCCGCAGTCGAAGAGGACAACGGGCAGTACGATTCGCCGCGCGAGGTTTTTTGGGCGAGCGGCGCCGCCATGGCCTGTCGCACCGATGTGTTCCGCGCTCTGGGGGGCTTCGATACCGACTTCTTCGCCCACATGGAGGAGATCGACCTCTGCTGGCGCATGCAGTTAGCCGGTTACCGCGTCATGGTCGAACCTCGCAGCAAGGTCTATCATCTGGGCGGAGGCACGCTGCCCGCATCGCCGCGCAAGCTCTACCTCAACCACCGCAACAACCTTGCGATGATATATAAATGCGCCTCGACGCCCCAACGTATCCTCTGTGCCGTCGTTCGTCCGCTGTGCGACGGAGCCGAGGCCTTGGGCTATCTGCTGTGCGGCCGCGTGCGCAACGCATGGGCTGTTGTGAGAGCGTGGTGGAGATTCATCGCATGGCACCGCCGCTTGGCGGCCAAACGCCGTGCGGTGATACGACGAAAAAAACCTTGCGGCATATACCGCGGGTCGATAGTCTTGCGTTATATATTCGCAGGCAAGAGATTTGATAACATCGTGTAGATATGAAACGACTCGTCATAATACCCACCTACAACGAACGCGAGAACATCGTGCGCATGATACGCAAGGTGATGTCGTTGTCGCCCGAATTCGATCTGCTGATCGTCGACGACGGCTCGCCCGACGGCACCGCCGAGTTGGTGCGCACAGAGCAGCGCACATTTTCGGAGCGTCTGCACCTGCTCGAACGCGCAGGCAAACAGGGTCTCGGCACAGCCTACATCGCCGGATTCCGATGGGCGTTGGAGCGTGGTTACGACCGCATATTCGAGATGGATTGCGATTTCTCGCACAACCCCGACGATTTGGTGCGGCTCGATGCCGAGTTGGAGACAGGCGCCGACGTGGCCATAGGATCGCGCTACTCCAAAGGGGTCAATGTCATAAACTGGCCTATGGGGCGGCTGCTGATGTCCTACTTCGCATCGAAATATGTCCGCATCGTTACGCGCATGCCCGTGTGCGACTCTACGGCCGGATTCGTCGGTTACGCCCGCCGCACATTGGAAGCGCTCGATTTCGACCGCATACAAATGAACGGCTACGGATTCCAGATCGAGATGAAATATTACGCATGGCGGCTCGGGTTCACCATACGCGAGGTATCCATCATCTTCGTCGATCGCACCGAGGGCACCTCCAAGATGTCGGGCGGCATCTTCTCCGAGGCGTTGTTCGGAGTGATGAAACTTCCGTTCAGAAAATTCAAATAGTCCCTCCCCAAGAGGCATCCGCCGGCCGCCGCGGCTATTTTCATTGTCATGTCGTGTGCTGAGACTCCCACGTCGCGTGCATAGCACGCTCCTCGGAGTGACATTGTGAAAGTGTCATTCTGAGGAGCGCGAAGCGCGACGTGAGAATCTGGTTGGGGACGACTATTTCCACTGTCTTTTCGTGTGTCGAGACTCCCACGGTCGAAGCTGTGCTTCTCCCTCGGAGTGACATTTCCTGTCATTGCGAGCCAAGCGAAGCGAGGCGTGGCAATCTCTTTATTCCCGTCTCCACAGGGTTTTGAGGGTGAACCGAAATCGGCACTAATATCCCATTCGGCCGTCAGTCATGCTTTCTTTGCAGCCCCTCGGGCAGCGGCAGGCGTATGCGCGAGGCCGATACGAGTGCGCCCGCACCGGCGAAACCGGCGGCCACGAACATAGGCAGCATCGTAGTCTCACCCCCGCACAGATGAAACAGCATGGCGACCATCGCCGCACCCGAGCTTTGCCCCAGCAGGCGTGCCGTAGCGAGCATGCCGCTTGCAGAACCGCTGCGCGCAGCCGGAGCCGAGGCTATCATGATACTGTTGTTGGGCGACTGGAATATGCCGAATCCCGCTCCGCACAGCACTAATCGCCACACTATGTCGAACGTGTCCGAATGCGAAGGCATCAACCCCAAAGCCACCAGACCGGCCGTCATCAGCGCAAGGCCGGCCACACCGAGCACTCCTGCGTGTATGTGCTCGACCATGCGTCCCGCCGCAGGCGCGATGAACATTATTATCATCGGCCACGCCATAAGCACAAAGCCCGTGTCGACGGCCGAATATCCCATATTGTGTTGCAGTATGAACGGCAGCGACACCATGGCAAGCGACTGTGCCGTGAAAGAGCATATCGACGTGAGAATCGAGAGCGAGAATATAGGTATTCTGAGCAGGTCGAACGGCAGCAGAGGCATCTCCTTATTCAGTTGGCGACGCACGTATAACCACCCGATGACGAACATCGCCACAGACGTGACGACGACGACACTTGCGGCGACATCGTGCGAGAAAGCCTCGATCGAGAATATCAACAGACCGAATGTCAGCGCATTCATGAGGCAGTCCAATTTATCGAGCCGTCGTCCCGCCACACGCACGGGGTTGGACGGCAGAAAACTGTAACTCAGAGCCAAGGCCGCAAGTCCTATGGGAATATTTATGGCGAACAGCCAGTGCCACGACGCAAACGACAACACAGCGGCAGCCAACGGCGGTCCTATGACCGACGATACGGCAACGACCGTGGCGTTGAGTCCTAATCCGCGCGCTAACCTGTTCCGCGGATAGATGATGCGTATCAGTGTGGTGTTGACACTCGTCACGGCCGCAGCACCTACGCCCGCACATGTGCGGAATATGATCAGCATGGTGAAGTCGGCCGACAGCGCACACCCTAACGAAGCTGCCGTAAAGAGCGTCAAGCCTGCGACATATATGCGTCTGTAACCGATGATGTCGCCCAGATTGGAGAATATCAGCAGCGTCATGACCGTTGCCAGCTGGTAGCTGTTGACCAACCACACCGAGTCGGCCGACGAGACGTTCATCTCGGTGCAGAATGTCGGCAGAGCGATGTTGATTATAGCCCCGCTTATGACCGAAGATGACACGCCAAACGCCACGGCAAGTATGGCATACACCCGTCGCGGCATAGCGATTCCGTTCCAGTCGAAATTACCTGACACAGTTCGGCTCATTGCGATGTGATATGTATATGACCCTTTGCACGCACCAAAATTATATCAAGATCGCCATTTATCCAAATTTGGATAGCTTAAACATCCGCCGACACCTCCCCGGCAAACAGCCGCCGCATGCCGCCTGTTGCAGCGATGTTTGCGGAATGGCATAAATTTACCGGCAAAAAAATTTGATTATACCGACAAAAGCATTATCTTTGCACCACAAAAGGTTTAGGTATTGGATCCTTAGCTCAGTTGGTTAGTAGCACCTGACTCATAATCAGGGGGTCGTAGGTTCAAGCCCTACAGGATCCACAATACGACCGCTCTTTCGAGCGGTCGTATTGTGTTATAATCTTAGCCCCCCCCGAGAAAGTGCATGGAATGAACGGATCAGTAGCTATTTTGGGATCAGTAGCTATTTCCGGTTGATGAAAGGTGACTTGCTAACCATATAATGCGTTTAGGCGGAAGATGAAGAAGGCAGTGTCTTTTATGCCACGGAACTGACGTCGCAGCTCTTTGATCTTAGCGTTGAACGATTCTGCGGAGGCATTTGTCAATCGGCCGTCGAAGTAGTTGATGATAGTATCATTATGTGCCGTAAACGTATCGATGACTGTATTGAAACGAATCGGATCGAACTGTTCAAGGGCATTAAACCAACGGGCAAGTTTAAGTCTTGCGACCGGAGCCGATATCTTTTCGTTATAAATATCAGTCAGTTTCATGGACAGGTCATAGGCAGTTTTCAGTTGCGGATAGTGTTTAAACAGGATCTCGGCACGCCTCTTTTGACGGTCGTTCCACTTGGAGCGGTTGCGTGTGAGGATGTGTTTCGAACGTGCCATAATCTGTCGCAGCGTCTCGCCATTTGCTTCAAACTGAGGTTTATAGGGGATGTTTTGTTGGCGGTCGTGGTTTATCTGTTCATTCTCCGCTCGTATCACCTCCCACCGCAACTCTATGCGCATTTCATCTATTGCTTGGCTCATAAGCTGCTGCACATGGAAGCGGTCGCTGATTTGCCGGGCGCGCGGGAAGGCCTTGGTGGCTATATATTTCATCGAACCCGACAAGTCTGTGGTCACAGTCCGTACTTCACGTCGTTTGGAAAGATCAATAAGTCTCAATTTATCAATGACATTTTCGCTTGCCACGCCCTTTACCATAGCCACAAG
>CAZEXJ010000111.1:0-8005 GCA_964516585.1 uncultured Alistipes sp. | reverse complement strand
AGAATGCCGCTTTTCACGGAAAACCTCCAAGCACCACGACTATCAGAAGTACTTGACATCCTTATCCTCTATCGCCGAGATGATATTATTGGCCGCCGATGAGGCTCCTATGCGGAACAGATCGGTAGTAAGCCACTCCTTGCCGAGAACCTCCTCGACTATGGTGTAGTAGAGTGCGGCATCGGCCGGGGTGCGTACACCGCCGGCAGCTTTGAAGCCGACCTTGCGGCCTGTGGCATTGTAGTAATCCTTTATGGCGTGGCACATGACGAATGCGGCCTCGGGCGTTGCTGCCACATCGATCTTGCCAGTCGAAGTCTTAACGAAGTCGGCACCCGTGAACATCGACAATAACGAAGCCTTGCGGATCAACTCAGGAGTCTTCAATGCGCCCGATTCGATGATTACCTTGAAAACGACATCTTTGGCCTCATTGCGCAGCAGCTCCACTTCGCTCGCCGCCTCGTCGTAGGCGCCCGTAAGCATCTTGCCCACATTGAGCACCACGTCGATCTCGTCGGCACCGTTCTCGACGGCCATGGCGACCTCCAAGGCCTTGACCTCGATGAATGTCTGCGACGCGGGGAATCCGCCTGCAACGCTGGTTATGCGCATGGGCGTCGACTCCACAGCCAGACCGACCGTCTCGACGAACGAGGGATAGACGCATATCGATGCGACGTTGGGTATATGCGGATATTTTTCATAGAACTCCACAGCCTTGCGGGCAAATGCCGTCACCGATTCCACAGAGTCGTTGCAAGACAATGTTGTAAGATCGATAGCCGAGTAGCAGAATTTATAGACATCGATATTCTCGTTGCGGTTGGCTGCTACCTTGATCTTGGCCACCTCCTTGGCAACCTGCGCCTCGCTGTGTGCCGGCGCGTATTTTTCAAGTTCCTTTGAGTAATCCATAATACGATCCTTTGTTTTTGTTATACAAATATACGCAAATTATCCGACATGACAACTCTTGGCGAATTAAAAAGCGTAATTAATTGAGTGTGTCGTGCCACCGGCCAGTATGCCACTCCGAGGGAGAAAACAAATGCCGACCAAAGAAGCGACGGCTTGCGCCGTTATACAATTCTGACCCTACCCTAAATCCCCTCCTCGGAGGGGGGGGGGAAACTTGGGTCGCTTCGCTCCGGGTGGGACGCGGAACGGTGTTGGCGGGAATCCCGAGACGTGCGCTTTGCACGCCCGATCTGTCATTGCGAGCCGAGGGAACCGAGGCGTGGCAATCTCGTGTGTGACAGAGATTCTCACGTCGGCCGCAAGCGGCCTCCTCAGAATGACAGGGTGCAACGCCCCACCTGTCACTCCGAGGAGCGTGCTTGCACGCGACGTGGCAGTCTCGGCGCACGATATGACAGGGGGAATGATCGTCCCCAACCAGATTCTCACGTCGGCCTGCGGCCTCCTCAGAATGACAGGGTGCAGCGCCCCACGATGTCACTCCGAGGAGCGTGCTTGCACGCGACGTGGGAGTCTCGGCGCACGACATGACAACGGGAATAATCGTCCCCAACCAGATTCTTCGCTTCACGTTGTTACGCTCAGAATGACACTGCGGGAATGGGATTCTTCGTCGGACGTTACGTCCTCCTCAGAATGACATAGCGGAAAAGAGCCTGCCGGCAGGGTTTTTGACGTGCGCAGAGAGTAATGCCGAATAATTTCGAAAAATATGTATTATATTTGCTCCGTTGTAGAACCTGTCGTAGTGATGAACAGAACAATTTCGATCAAAGGATCGTGCGAGATATATGTGGGCAGCATCGAATCGATTCTGCCGCGCGTACTGCCGCGACGGCGCGTGGTGGTCATCACCGACGCTAACATCGACCGTCTGTATCCCGATTTGGTGCATCGCTTCGACTATGTCGTCATCGGTCACGGCGAGGCGAGCAAGACGCTTACGACCGTACAACGCGTATACAAACGACTTATGGAGCTGGGCGCCGACCGATCGACATTCCTGCTCGGCATAGGCGGCGGCATAGTCACCGACGTGACGGGATTCGTCGCAGCCACATATATGCGCGGTCTCGATTTCGGGTTTATCTCGACGACGCTGTTAGGGCAGGTCGATGCCTCGGTGGGCGGCAAAAACGGCGTCAATGTCAACGACTACAAAAATATGGTCGGCACTTTTACGCAACCGTGCTTTGTCGTATCCGACGTGACGATGCTGCGCTCGCTGCCCAAACGCGAGTTGCGCGCCGGCATGGCCGAGGTGATAAAATCGGCCGTGATAGCCGATAGCGAGCTGTTCGGGTATCTCGAAAAACAATCCGTGGATACATTTATCGACAACCCGGAGACGATGTGCAACATCGTGTGGTCGTGCGTGCGCATAAAGGCCGACATAGTGGAGAAGGACGAACGCGAGGGCGGTGTGCGCCGTTTGCTCAATTTGGGACATACAATGGCGCATGCCATAGAGAAGTGCGCCCGCGAGATAAATCACGGCGAGGCTGTGGCCATGGGCATGGCCATGATAAGCGATGCCGCAGTGCGATACGGCGTGTTGTCGACCGTCGACCGCGACCGTATATGCGCTCTGCTGACGAAGTTCGGTTTTACGCTGACCCCTCCCGTTCCGACGGCGCGTCTGCTGCGCGAAGTGCGTCGGGATAAGAAGCGTCAGGACAACGATATCAATGCCGTATTGCCGACAGGCATAGGCAGTTGCAGCGTGGTGAAGATGCCGGTCGACGAGTTTGCGGCCATGTTTGGATAGGAAATCAATCAGATTTTATAACTTTGCGGCGGTTTGTCATAAGGGCGTTTGTAGCGCGCCACCGGTGACAAACCGCCGAATTATTTTATTAACAAATTGTCAAACAAGATGATGAAGACAAACAAACAGAATCCTCCGCGGTTTCGTCGTTGGCTTCGCAAAGGCTATGCGGTCTTCGCGAGCATAGGCCATTACGTGACCATAGGAGTGCTTCCAACCACAATGTCGATCCTCTTGCTTGCCACGAAGGTCACATCGGCTCAGACCACCGACAGCCTTTCGTCGAATAAGATCCTAAGTATCGACGAGGTGACGGTTACGGGCTACAAATCCTCGCCCGTAAGGAGCGTTATGACCCAAACTTCGCTTTTCGACCGCGACGTAGCGGCCGTCGCGCCCCTCCAATCTATGGAGGCCGCGCTGCGCCTTACGCCGTCGATCGATGTCCGCGAACGTGGCGGCAAGGCTGTGCAGGCCGATATATCGGTTCGCGGCGGATCATTCGACCAGACTCAGGTCATGCTTAACGGCATTAACTTTACCGATGCCCGCACAGGGCATCAATCTCACTCGCTGCCGATCGACGTCGAGTGCATATCGGCGATCGAGCTGATAGAGGACGTCGCGGGCGTCGGCGCATATGCCGGTGCGGTCGACATACGCACGGCTCCGCTCCACCCGCGCTATCTGCGTTTCGAGGCCTCGGGCGGATCATACGGCTCGGCTTACGGCTCGTTGTCGGGCGCCGTCACTTCGGGCGGATTGCAGGCCATGTGTGCCGCCTCTTACAGGCGCAGCGACGGTTATCGCTACAATACCGATTACGACAACGTGAATGCCTATGCGCGTGCCACCTATAACAGCGATCGCGCCGGCGTGTTCGACTTTCAGGCCGGATACCAGCGTCGCTCGTTCGGCTCGAACGGCTTTTACGGCGCTTATAATCCCGATCAGTGGGAGCAGACCTCGACGGCGCTCGGCTCGCTGCGTTGGAGCAAGGCTGCGGGAGCGTGGACGTTCAACAGCAGCGTCAGCTACCGCCGCAACCACGACCGCTACGACTGGACTCGCGGCACGGCCATGAATCTGCACGTGACCGACAATGTCGGAGCCGACCTCACGGCACACCTGCAATGGGCGGCCGGCACCACCTCGCTCGGCGGCGACTACATCTACAACCACATATTTTCGACCAACTTAGGACACGATCTCGATGTCCCGCACGGCGACTATAACCGCGCCGATGTGCGCCATGTGGGCAACGTGTGGCTGCGTCATATCAAGCATTGGCGCAAGGTGTCGCTGTCGGGAGCTGTCGGTGCGGCATTCACGCCCTACGGCACCGTCGCGCTGTGGAACGTGGCGGCGGCCTTTCGCCCCGTGCGCGGACTCAACATCGAGGCGGGGGCTTCGCAGTCGATGCGTCTGCCCACATTCACCGACCTCTACTATACCTCTCCGGCGCAGGTCAACAACCTCGATTTGGTGCCCGAAGAGGCTGTCACCTACCGCCTGAATGCCGCCTACGGCAAGGGCAAGTGGTCGGTGGCAGCGTCGGCCTACTATCGCGACGGCCGAAACATCATCGACTGGGTGTGGCACGAGACGGGCGAGTATGCCGGCAAGTGGCACTCCGAGCAGACCAATTCGCTCGACACGTTCGGAGCCGAAATCATGGGCGGCTATCGCTCCGACAGCGGCTTCGTGCGCAGCGCCACGGTGAGCTACGGTTACATCACCAGCTCGCAGGACGATGCCATAGTGACGCGCAACGCCATGGATTTCATGCGCCACAAGGCGGCGGCGAGCGTTACGGTGCGTTTTCTGAGAAACGTGTCTCTGACCGTCACAGGCTCAGTCTACGACCGTAACGGAAGTTACACGTTCTATCCCGTCGTCGGCGACTCGTCGCAGACCGAAATACGCGACTACAAACCCTACGGACTGTTGGATGCGCGCCTGTCGTGGACTCGCGGCGTATGGCAGATCTATGTCGATGCGACCAATATCACCGGCACCGACTACTGCGACATGGGCGGCCTGCCGCTGCCGGGACGCTGGTTTACGGGCGGCCTTGCGGTCACCATAAAGTAGGGCGGCGGAGCGGTTCCGCAACATCGATCATACGCAAACGGATATGCTACACCCTGTCCGTTTGCGTTTTTTTTATCGTTTGCGATAACAGGGCAGAGTGTTTGCCTGTGGTTTGTCGGAAATATTTTGTAACTTTGCCGAGGTATCTAATTTTTATCTGTATGAAAAAGACCGTCAACGTCAATATCGCAGCACAGGCGTTCACGCTCGATGAGGACGCATATAAAGAATTGGAAAGCTATCTCGACGATATAGCCTCTCGTCTGCCGGCATCCGATACCGGGTCGATGGACAATATCGAATCGCGCATAGCACGCATGTTCGGCGCACAGGTCAAGGCCGGGCGGCAGATCGTTTCGCTTGCTTCGCTCGATGAAGTGAAGGACGCAATAGGACGTCCCGAGTCGTTCGGGCGCCGTTGCCGCGAAGCCGCGTCTCATGTCGATGCCCTGCCGCACACTGCGGTCGAGCAGGTCATCGAAGATGCGGAGGTGGTGAGCGACCGACCGTCATACGCCGCCGATGTGCAACCCGTACGTCACGCAATGCCCGTGCAGCATAGCCCGCAATCATCGGCCGTGGACGGAAAGGAACCTGTGCAAGCGGTTGCGGAGAGACCTCAGTCGACATTGTCGACATTGTCCGATGCCGTGCAGGAGCAGGAGCAGCCTTACGACTATCCGACGCACCTCTACCGTTCGCGCGAGGAACGCATGCTTGCAGGCGTCTGCGGCGGCCTGTCGAAATATCTCAATTATCCTGTCGGGACGGTGCGCGCGGTGACCGTTATTCTCGTGCTGCCCGCATTGCTGTCTGTCTTCGCCTATTTCATTTTGTGGTATCTTCTGCCCGAGGAGCCGCTATACGACAAGAACGGCAATGTTATCGATACCGACAGGCGGGTAGGGTAGCGGGAGACTATTTCGCGGCAGAGATGTTTGCATCCCGATTTTTTTATTACATTTGCGAGTCGGCAGCTGCGCAGCCGCCGACGATAAATTATCTGACTTATGGCAGTTATCAAGACAATCGGCATCTTGACATCGGGCGGCGATGCCCCCGGCATGAATGCCGCCATACGCGCCGTCACACGCACGGCGATCTACAACGGATTTAAGGTCAAGGGTGTCAAACGCGGATATTTCGGTTTGGTATTCAACGAGATCGATGACTTTACCTCGCGCAGCGTGAGCAACATCATACAGCAGGGCGGCACGATTCTCAAAACCGCGCGCTGCAAGGAGTTCACCACGCCCGAGGGGCGAAAGACCGCATACGACAACATGTGTGCCGCAGGCATCGACGCATTGGTCGTCATAGGCGGCGACGGTTCGTTGACAGGTGCGCGCATATTCGCCGACGAATACGACGTGCCGATCGTGGGTCTGCCCGGTACGATCGACAACGATCTGGGCGGCACCGATTCCACGATAGGTTACGACACGGCACTCAACACCATAGTCGAGGCTGTCGACAAGATACGTGATACGGCCACCAGTCACGAACGGCTGTTCTTTGTCGAGGTCATGGGACACATGGCGGGCGATTTGGCTCTCAACGGAGCTTTGGCTTCGGGTGCCGAGGCGGCCATAATCCCCGAAATGGAGACTGAGATCGACCAGTTGGCCGACCTTGTCAACCGCGGCTTCCGCAAGAGCAAGAATTCGGCCATAGTGCTGGTTGCCGAAAATCCGCATACGGGCGGTGCAATGGGATTGGCCGAACGTATCAAAAAGGAGTTCCCCCAGTATGATGCCCGGGTGACGATACTCGGCCATTTGCAGCGCGGCGGTTCGCCCACGGCTGCCGACCGCATCTTGGCCTCGCGCATGGGCGCCGCTGCAATAACGGCTCTGAGTGACGGTCAGCGCAATGTCATGATAGGCGTCAAGAACGGCGAATTAGTCTATGTCCCGTTCTCGAAGGCGACCAATCATTCGCATCGCATCGACCACGACGACATCGATCTGGTGAAGATACTGTCGATATGATAATTTACTGCTAATCCGAACTGAAACAACCCGATAGATGAAACGTGTTATAGGCATGGGGAATGCCCTGACCGACATGTTGGTCAATCTGCCCAATGACAAAGTATTGCAAGAGTTTTCATTGCCCAAAGGATCGATGAGTTTGGTGGATACGGCCGCTCAGACGCAAATATCGAAGAGCGTCGCCGGCTACCCGTATTCGCTGTCACTCGGAGGTTCGGCCTCCAATACCATACGCGCTATGGCGCGTTTGGGCTGCGATGTGGGATTCATAGGCAAGGTCGGCAGCGATACCACAGGCGATTTCTTCGAGCAGGCTCTCCAAAATCTCAACATCGAGCCTTTTATCCTGCGCAGCCCCAAACGTTCCGGCAAAGGCGTGTCGCTCATATCGCCCGACGGCGAGCGCACCATGGTCACGCATTTGGGCGCGGCGAGCGAACTTGCGGCCGAGGATGTCGACGAACACATATTCGACGGTTACGACTGCCTGTATATCGAGGGCTATTTGGTGCAGGATCACAACCTTATACGTTCGACCATACAGAAGGCGAAGAAGTACGGCCTTAAAATCGCCATCGACTTGGCTTCGTTCAATGTCGTGGCCGAGAACCTCGATTTCCTGCATGCCCTCGTGGCCGATTACGTCGATATAATATTCGCCAACAAGGACGAGGCGCGTACATTTACCGGCGAGGAGGAGCCGCTCAACGCTTTGCAGGCACTGTCGGAGATATGCGAACTTTCAGTGGTGAAGATCGGCATGAAAGGCGCATTGATCAAGCGGGACAACGAGGTCGTGCATGTGGGTATCATGGCCGCTGCCAAGCGTGTCGACACCACCGGCGCAGGCGATTTCTATGCCGCCGGATTCCTGTCGGGACTGTGCGATGGACTCACGCTCCGTCAGTGCGGCACTATCGGAGCTATCACCTCCGGCAAGGTCATCGAGGTTGTCGGCACCACCTTTGGCGAGGAGGCATGGCGGCATGTATTTCAACTCGTAAAGAAGGTTAAGCGGGAGAAGTATCTATTCTGACAATTTTCCGTGAAAAGGCGTCATTAGCGGCACCTCAATCATTGGCGCGAATAGGCAGTACGCCAAGTACAGCCTATCCGCGCCAATTTCATGTCGGCACCACTACTAACGCCTTTTGACGAAAAATTAGGT
>CAZEXJ010000110.1:0-1834 GCA_964516585.1 uncultured Alistipes sp. | reverse complement strand
CAACCGCCCCGAGGGCGAACGCTGGATACACAATCTGAAATGGTCGAACATGGCTCTCAACTTCGGCGTCGGCTATCCGTTCTAAACCGTCGCGGCAGCGGCGATGAAATCAGGCGTTAATCGAGGCGCAAAGCCGCTTTTTGACGGCGATCGGCAGTTGGTCGGATCGGCCGGCATCGAAACGCGGAAGGCCGGAATGATACCTTCCTGTCGTTCACCGCATCGATGCAGGACTTCCAAATAAAAAAGGGATCACCCGCAAAACCCGGTGTATGTTGTAATATGTCATTCTGAGGAGCGTTCAATGAACGCGACGTGAGAATCTCATTTGGGGACGATTATTCCCATTGTCGAGTGTGGAGATTCTCACGTCGGCCTGCGGCCTCCTCAGAATGACACCTCCACAATGTCACTCCGAGGGAACGAAGTGACCGTGGGAGTCTCAACACACGACATGACCGTAGAAATAGTCGCCCCCAAATGAGATTCTCACGTCGCAACTGCGTTGCTCCTCAGAATGACATGGCGGTGGAAATAGTCGTCCAAGCACCACTACACCATTTTTTCGTCAAAAGCGGTATTATACCACGCAACGACGGAGTGAGGCGATGGGCTGTACTCGGCGTACTGCCCATTGCCGAACGACAAGGCGCGGCAGTAGAATGCCGCTTTTCACGGAAAAATGCGCAAATAACTCCTTTATAACAATTTTGGCGACAAAACGCCCACAAAAAGCGCTAAACCTCTGATATGCGTATTAGGTATTTTGTCAATCTTTGTGAAGTGATTATCATATTTCGATGTTTCATGTAGGGAAGCTTATTAATATAACGTTAAATAATCTGTAAGCCAGCTAATTATGCAAACAAACATTACCTATAAAACAAATATCTAAACTATGAAAAAGAAATTTTTGAGGGGGGGGGAATGTTATATCGCCCCTGAGGTCGAGATTCTCGACGTGAAAATCGAAGGCGGATTCAATATGTCCGACATTGATGCGGCCGACGCAGATTACTTCGACAACGAACTTGGTGAGTACTAATTAAAAAACTGCCCGAACGATGAAAAATCTGTTTAAATCGATAATGTTCGTTGCAGCAGCTGCGATGACATTTACATCTTGCTCTAAGGACGAGGAGTCGGTTGTCACTCCCGAATCGAAAAATATCACGCTCTCTTTCTCGTCGGAGAAACCCGAGTTGGCGGGCACACGCACCGAGCATAACGGCACTACGGTCGTTTGGTCGCACGGAGACAGAATCAAATTGGCCTATACGCTCGACGGCGAGTACATGGGAGCCAATGCCGGTGAAGCCGCGAAATTCTATACTTCGAATGATGCCGTCATTACAGAAGTCGATGACACTCACAATACAGCGAGGTTTAATGTACACGGTAATTTTAAAGATGACACAAAGGGTGAATATCGGTTCTTTGCACTCTATCCCGACAAAGCTTACGCCGGTAGCAGCACTACTATTGCCGGTGCTCCCTCGGTACCGGTCAGGGTTGCCGACACGCAATCGCCCAAGGCTGCGTCGTTCGACCATAATGCCGATCTTATGATCGGCCGGTCGACAGAGGCTTACACCGGCATACCTGCCGATCGAATGGTATCGCTGTTGTGGAATCGTTTGGTGGCTCATGCGCAGATAACGTTTAAGGATATCGCTGTCGTCGACGGAGAGACTGTCAATTTCGTGACTTTCACCGCCGAGGAGGGCAAGGAGCTTACCGGTACATACAACCTCAATATCGAGACCGGCGAGTTCGAGACGACGACAGCTTCCAACAGTGTCAAGTTGGTCGGCGAGGGTCTTGCAATCGACAA
>CAZEXJ010000109.1:0-3699 GCA_964516585.1 uncultured Alistipes sp. | reverse complement strand
TTGGAGGCTCTGCGCAAATACGGTCCAATAAAGGGCACATGGCTCTCCCTGCGGCGCCTGCTTCGCTGCCACCCTTGGGGAGGCAGCGGCTACGACCCCGTCCCGTAGGCCGCCGACGGTGCGCCGAAATCGTTGAAAGTCATGCGTATGCCCTCCGATGTGCCGTATGCATCGTAATACACCTCTATGCAGCGGAACGAATTTTCGAGCGAAGGGAACGCCCGTCCCGAGCGATGACGCACCAACGCATGACCGGCCGGACAGAACTGCGTGTCCATGACATTGCCCGATGCTCCCAATATCACGAAATACAGCGGTTTGCCCGTATCGTTGGCCAACCGGTAATAGACGTGGTAAAAACCGTCGTCCTCTATTGTAAATTCATTGTCATCGACAAAGCCCTGCACAGCATCGTCCCCCTTGCCGCACGCCGTCAAAGCGAGCGACGACATCACTATCGCTAAAACCGGAAGCAATCGTTTCATAGACAGCTTTTGACGAAAAATGGGGTAGTGGCGCTTAGGCGACTATTTCCTCTGACATGTCATTCTGAGCGGAGTGTAACGAAGCGAAGAATCTGGTTGGGGTAGACAAGACTTATCGTCCACAAACATCGTCCCAAACCTGATTCTCACGTCTCGTGCAAGCGGCCTCCTCAGAATGACAGGGCGGCGGAAATAATCTTCCCCAACCAGATTCTCACGTCGCGGTTTACAACCGCTCCTCAGAATGACATATCGGTGGAAATAGCACCCCAAGCACTACCCCATTTTTCGTCAAAAGGCATTAGTTGCGACGCAAACGATGTGAGACCGGATAGGCTGTACTGATCGTACTGCCTATTCGGTCGAACGAGCGCGCGGAAGCAAATGATGCCTTTTCACGAAAAAGGCTATGGGATCCAAAGCACTTCCTCCACCTCAAAAAACTCGGTCAGACGACGCCCCAAGACATAGAAGTAATCGGAGAGACGATTGAGATAACGCAATGCCGAAGCGTCGACGCCGTAAGTACGGTCGGCACGAATGGCAGCCCGCTCCGCCCGGCGGCAGACGGTACGGCAAACGTGACATAACGATACGACGTAGCGACCGCCCGGAATAGTGAATTTGGTGACCGGCGCTATTTGAGCCTGCATGCGGTCGATGCTCTCTTCGAGACAGGCGATTTGCTCGTCGGCCACCGGCTTGACCTTATCGCGCGACGAGTCGTCGACGGCCAGCAATGCCGCAACGGTCATTAGCTGCGAAATGATGCGCTGCAACTGCCCGACATACTCCTCCGGGGCAGAGTCCTCGCGCATCTTGTCACCGAGCAATGCGGCAAACGCCGTAAGTTCGTCGACCGTACCGTATGCCTCGACACGAAGATCGGTCTTTTCGACCCGTTGGCCTCCGATAAGCGAGGTGGTACCCTTGTCGCCTGTTTTGGTATATACTTTCATATCGCTATAATTTGAATCTCTGCCGCGGCAGATGGTTGTTGAACAATAGCAGGTAACCGCGATTGTCGACCGATGTCGACCGATGCGCATCGACGATTCGTCGGCATGCACGGTGACGCGCAGCCGAAAAATATGGCGACATGATGCACAACGTCGAGCGTCCCGCAGCTGCCGCCTCGGCAAACTGCGGCAGGCTGTCGGCGGCGGTATCGAGCGTAGCGATGAACATGTCGACACGTTCGGAGGCACAATCGATGCCAAATGTGGCATAGCCGCAATGCACGAACAGATTTTGCAACTGTATGGCGCGGCGCCGCGATATGCCACGACTGCGCAAGCGTTCGTACAGTTCGGTGCGGTCGGTTTGCAGTTTCGATTTCATGAAGACTTTGCGCACGATGTCGTAGACGTAAGGCGAGTGGACTCCGTGCCCTCGAAAGTAACGCGCTCGTTTCAGGCGCGACGGCAACGTCCCGAGACCGTAGAGACGGCGGACGATATTTCTACCCGAAATTTTCATTGCTGCATGACTCTATTTCTTCAATTGTCCTGCCAGCCGCCCCGTGGAGAACGCTATTTGCAGGTTGTAACCGCCCGTGTCAGCGTCGATGTCAAGCACCTCGCCGGCGAAATATACGCCCCTGACTTTGGTCGACTCCATGGTGTAGCGGTTCACCTCGTCGCAATTGACGCCTCCGGCCGTCACGACGGCATACTCGAACGGTGCATAGTCGACAATAGGGAACACCATGCCTTTGAGAATCTTTATCAGGCGTTCGATCTCCTTATCGGTCAGCTTGCTAATATAACTCTTCGAGTGGAAGTCGACCTCCTTGGCCAAAGGTACGACCATGTTGCGCGGCACGAGCTTGCGCAACAGCTCGGCAAAGAACTCATCGGGGCGCATGTCGGCCATTTCGCGACGAATACGCTCGCGCAACGTCTCGGCATCGAGTGCAGGTTTCAGGTCGAGCACGATTTTCACATGCCGCTCCTCGATCAGAGCGTCGACGGCATCGCGGCTCATGCGCAACGCCACGGCTCCCTCGATGCCGCGCTCCGAGAACGCTATCTCGCCGAACTCCTCACGCCGCAGCTCGTCGTCGACATACAACTTGGCGCCGACGTTTTTAAGCAGCAGGCCGTTGAGATATTCGCGTTGAGCGTGAGACGTTTTAAGCGGCGTAAGCGACGGACGCACAGGCTCGACAGTATGGCCTAACGCATCGGCAAACATATATCCGTCACCGGTCGAACCTGTGGCCGGATAGGATACTCCGCCCGTGGCGATGATGACGTTGTCGCACTCCTCCTTGCGCTCGAAACCGCGACGGTTGACATACTTCACGCCGTAGACCTTGCCGCTCAACGTAAGCACCTCACTGACACGTGTGTTGTATTCTATGTGTACACCCTCCTCGGTGCAGTAGTCGACAAGCGCATTGGCAATGTCCCATGCCTTGCCGCTGCGCGGAAACACGCGCTCGCCGCGTTCGATGTCGAGTTTGACACCCAAACGCTCGAACATACGTATCGTTGCGCGGTTGTTGAACTCGGCAAAGGCCACCGATAAAAAGTCGGCATTGACACGCACATGATCCATGAACTCCTCGGCAGGCCGGGCATTGGTCAGATTGCACCGCCCCTTGCCGGTGATGCGTATTTTGCGGCCGGCCTTCTCCATCTTCTCCAAAAGCAATACGGAGTGACCGGCATGTGCAGCCGTTGCTGCGGCTGTCAAACCGGCGGCACCGGCACCGATAACTATTACGTCGTACATTATGATCTATCTTAATTTTGCACAAATTTACAAAATTGTAGCGACAATCGCATTATTTATCCGACTTAATAACTTCCGACCGCAATAAAGAGAGGTATGACCTGCCATGTCACTCCGAGGAGCAACGTGGTTGCGACGTGGGAGAGAACAAACGTCGACCAAAAGCGACGGCTTGCGCCGTTTTATAATTCTGACCCACCCCTAAATCCCCTCCTCGGAGGGGACTTGGGTCGCTTCGCTCCGGGTGGGGCGTGGGAGGGTTGACGGGGATTCCCAGAAGTGCGCTTTGCACGCTCTGTCTGTCACTCCGAGGGATGCGCTTTGCAACCCGGTCTGTCATTCTGAGGAGGCCGCAGGCCGACGTGAGAATCTCTGCACATGACAATGGAAATAATCGTCCCCAACCAGATTCTTCACTCCACTACGTTCCGTTCAGAATGACATGGCGGTGGGAATAGTCGACCATAAAAGAGAT
>CAZEXJ010000108.1:0-12387 GCA_964516585.1 uncultured Alistipes sp. | reverse complement strand
GATCGTGCCTATGGCGACCAGTGCGAGAAGTGCGGATCGACCCTCTCGCCCGACGAACTTATCGAGCCGCACAGCGCAGTGTCGGGTTCGGTGCCTGTGAAGCGTGAAACGAAACACTGGTATCTGCCTTTGGATCAATATGAACCGTTCCTGCGCGAGTGGATTCTCGAAGGACATAAGGAGTGGAAAACCAATGTCTACGGCCAGTGCAAGAGCTGGATCGACATGGGCTTGCAGCCGCGTGCCGTGAGCCGCGACCTCGATTGGGGCATACCTGTGCCGGTGGAGGGCGCCGAGGGCAAGGTGCTCTATGTATGGTTCGATGCTCCGATTGGCTATATATCTGCTACAAAAGACCTTACGCCCGATTGGCAGACATACTGGTGCTCTGACGACACTAAAATGGTGCATTTTATAGGCAAGGACAATATCGTCTTCCACTGCATCGTCTTCCCGTCGATGCTGAAGGCGCACGGCGGCTATGTGCTGCCCGACAATGTGCCGGCGAACGAGTTCCTCAATTTGGAGGGCGACAAGATCTCTACCTCGCGCAACTGGGCTGTATGGCTTCACGAGTATCTCGACGATTTCCCGGGCAAGGAGGATGTGCTGCGTTACGTGCTGTGCGCCAATGCTCCCGAGACCAAGGATAACGACTTCACGTGGCGTGATTTCCAGTCGCGCAACAACAGCGAGTTAGTCGCCGTTTTAGGCAACTTCGTCAACCGTGCGTTGGTGCTCACCAAGAAGTATTACGACGGCGAGGCGCCTGCATGCGGCGAACTGACCGATTACGACCGTCAGACGCTCGACGAGTTGTCGCAGATACGTCCGTCGCTCGAACGCAATATAGAGACCTATCACTTCCGCGAGGCGCTGAAAGACGCCATGGCATATGCCCGTATCGGCAACAAGTATCTTGCCGATACCGAGCCGTGGAAGCTTATCAAGACCGATCCCGAGCGCGTGAAGACGATACTCAACATCGCTCTGCAAATCACGGCCGATCTGTCGATCGCTATCGAGCCGTTCATGCCTTTTACGGCCGACAAACTCGTTAAGATGCTCGATATTAATAAGTTGACATGGAACGATTTGGGTGCGGCATCGCTCATCGAGGCGGGCCATCGCATAGGTCAGCCCGAGTTGTTGTTCGAGAAGATCGAGGACGATGTCATACAGCGTCAGCTCGACAGGTTGGAGGAGATACGCAAGGCCAACGCTGCGGCCGAGGCGGCAGGCAGCGTTGCGGGACAGAAAGAGCCTGTTGCGTTCGACGATTTCCAGCGTATGGATATACGCGTGTCGACAGTCGTCGCTGCCGAGAAGGTTGCCAAGACCAAGAAGCTGTTGAAACTGACTATCGATACGGGTATCGACAAGCGCACCATAGTATCGGGCATTGCCGAGTTCTATACGCCCGAGGAGTTGGTCGGCCGGCAGATTCTCGTGTTAGTCAATCTCGAACCTCGTCAGATCAAGGGCATTGAGTCGAACGGCATGATCCTTATGGCGCAAGATGCCTTGGGGCGGTTGGTTCTGCTGCAGCCCGGCGATAGTGTTAATCCCGGTGCCGTTGTCGGATAGCGGCGCCCCCTTGGGAGTCACCTCCCTAAGCACCACTAAGATAAGTAATAAAAACCTTAAACTTTATAAAGATTATGGAAAATATAGAATGGGGTAAGTTAGGCTTTAATTATTATAAGACTGCTTACAATGTACGTTTTCACTTCGCCGATGGCAAGTGGAGCGATATGGAGGTTACCGATGATGAATATATGCGTATGCATATCTCGGCTGCCTGCCTGCACTATGGTTTGGAGTTGTTCGAGGGCTTGAAGGCCTTCCGCGGCATCGACGGCAAGGTTCGTCTGTTCCGTCCCGATGAGAATGCCAAGCGTCTGCGTTCGTCGGCCGAGCGTCTGTGTCTGCCTATGCCGAGTATCGAAATGTTTGTCGATGCCTGCAAGGAGTTGGTTCGTCGCAATGCCGATTTCATTCCTCCCTACGGCACGGGAGCATCGCTCTATCTGCGTCCTATGTTGATCGGCGCCAAGGCCTGCTTAGGCGTTAAGGCTGTTGACGAGGCCGATTTCATCATATTCTGTTCGCCCGTAGGGCCCTATTTCAAGGGCGGCATGAAGCCTATCAAGGCTGTGATCGACCGGGAGCAGGATCGCAGTGCTCCACGTGGAACAGGCGACGTGAAGGTCGGCGGCAACTATGCGTCGAGCATCCTGTCGGGTGAGCGCGCACACAACAACGGCTATTCTAACGTGTTGTTCCTCGATTCGGCAAGACATGAGTTCATCGAGGAGTTCGGCGCTGCCAATTTCTTCGGCATTCGCAAGGGTTGCTATATCACGCCCAAGAGCACCTCTATCCTCCCCTCTATTACCAATAAGAGCCTGCGTCAGATCGCTCTCGACCTCGGTTTGGAGGTGCAGGAGCGCCCTGTCGCTCTCGAAGAGTTGGATACTTTCGAGGAGGTTGGCGCCTGCGGAACGGCAGCCGTTATCTCTCCTATCGGCCAGCTTTACGATCTCGATACCAAGAAAGTGTATGATTATGGCAATGAAGTGGGCGAATGTTCTCGCAAAATGTACGAAGCTTTGCAGGATATTCAGTACGGACGTGCCGAAGACAAGCACAATTGGACGGTCGAGGTTGAGATGTAAATCCTCCGGCTTGACAATCGATAAGGGTGTGTTCCACGTGGAACACACCCTTTGCTTTACCCCCCCCCGGCGGAAATTAGACTCCCGCGGTCGAAGCTGCGCTTCTCCCTCGGAGTGACAGATCGGCGTTCAATGCGCGCTCCCCGGAGTGATATTGTGAGGCTTTGTACTCTGTCATTGCGAGCCGAGTGCAACGAGGCGTGGCAATCTCTTTCTTTCGGTCTCCATCGGATTTCGTGTGCGACCCTATTTGTTTCGTATGCCGCTACCCTCTTTTATCGCCCGAATTTGACGAGCAAGACATTGACATCGGCCGGCGATACTCCCGGTATGCGCGACGCCTGTCCTATGGTCGACGGGCGTATTCTCGACAACTTCTGCCGCGCCTCTATGGTTAACGATTGCATCGAGTTGAAATCGAATCCGGCGGGAATGGCTATGTTTTCGAGTCGGTGCAACTTCCGGGCGATGAATTTTTCTCGTTCGATATACCCGTGGTATTTGATCTCGATCTCGGCGGCCTCGATCATCTCGTCGGTGATCTCGTTCTCCGATATGAACCGGTCGAGTTTCGGCAGCTCGCGACGCAATGCCGCAATGGTCACATCGCTTCTTAAAATGATGTCGTAGATGCGCCGTCCCTGTGTCATCGGCTCCGAACCGATCGATTTTAAATAGTCGTCTATTTCTCCTATTCTGATACTCTGCCGGCGAACGAACGAAATAAGCGATTCTACAAGCGATTTTTTTTCGGCGAAAATCCGGTGCCGGCGTTCCGAAACAAGCCCCAATTCATATCCTTTAGGCGTTAACCGCATATCGGCATTGTCCTGCCGGAGCAAAATTCTGTATTCGGCGCGGGAGGTGAACATGCGGTAGGGTTCGTCGACTCCCTTTGTCACCAAATCGTCGATCAACACTCCGATGTATGCCTCATCGCGTTGCAATACCACAGGTTCCTTGCCTCTTAGCTGCCGGTGGGCATTGATGCCTGCCATCAGCCCCTGTGCCGCAGCCTCCTCGTAACCCGTCGTGCCGTTGATCTGTCCTGCGAAATAGAGGTTGCCGACGAGCTTGGTGGCGAGCGAGTGATGCAGTTGCGTCGGCGGAAAATAGTCGTATTCAATGGCATATCCCGGGCGGTAGATATGCAGATCCTCTAACCCGCGAATCTTGTGAAGAGCCTCTAACTGAATCTCATACGGCAGCGACGACGAAAACCCGTTGAGATAGTATTCGTTGGTCGTGCGTCCCTCGGGTTCGAGAAACAGCTGGTGCGAGTCGCGATCGGCGAACGTGCGCAGCTTGTCCTCGATGCTCGGGCAGTAACGAGGTCCGATGCCCTTTATGGTGCCGTTGAATAGCGGCGAGCGGTCGAATCCCCGGCGCAATATGTCGTGAACCTCCTTGGAGGTGTGTACGAGAAAACAGGGCAGTTGATCTCTAACCGGTTGTATATCAGGGTCGAACGAAAATTTCGAGGGCTGCTCGTCGCCATATTGCGGTTCCAGCTCTTCGAAGTTGATCGTGCGCGCATCGAGTCGTGCGGGCGTGCCTGTCTTCATGCGCGAGTACTCGAACCCTTCGGCTGCGAGCGATTCGGTGATGCCGTAAGAGGCGCTCTCGCCCGCCCTGCCGCCGTCGGCATGCGCTTCGCCGCAGTGCATCAGACCCGAGAGGAACGTTCCGGCTGTCAGCACCAACGCGCGGCACTCGAATTCCACTCCCATTCGCGTTTTAACGCCCCTTACGCGGCGTTGCCCCTGCTCGCCCGCAAACAGTATCTCCGTGGCCGCATCCTGCCAGATATAGAGGTTTGCAGTGTTTTCCAACGTGCGCCTCCACTCGGCCGAAAAGGCTCGTTTGTCGCACTGCGCGCGCGGACTCCACATGGCCGCCCCTTTCGAGCGGTTGAGCATGCGGAACTGAACCGAGGTCAGGTCGGCTATGCGGCCGGTTTGTCCTCCGAGAGCGTCGATCTCCCTCACTATCTGACCTTTGGCGACTCCGCCTATGGCCGGGTTGCACGACATGTCGGCGATCTTCTCCATGTCCATGGTCAGAAGCAGCGTGCGCGAACCCATGCGGGCTGCGGCCGAGGCGGCCTCGCAACCTGCGTGTCCGGCGCCTATCACTATGATGTCGTAAGCGAGAGCCATATTATTTCCCTCGAAGCATCGGTTTGAGCATTTTCAGGTAGCGGTTCTCCTTGCGGCGCATCACCGTGGCCAAGTGGGGCGTGTTGTCGTTCTGTCCGCAGAGGTGCAGCAGTCCGTGCACTAACACGCGGCGCATCTCGTTGACCGGTATGGTGTGATATATGCGCGCATTGTCGAAGACGGTCTCCACGTCGATGAAGATGTCGCCGCTGACCGTGCCGCGTCCCTTGCGGTCGCTTTCGTCGAAGGTGATTACGTCGGTGAAATAGTCGTGTCCAAGATAGTCGATGTTGATCTGGCGATGATACTCCGACGAGCATAATATGTAGGTGATGTAGCCTATTTTGTAACCCTCGGCCTCGGCTACGGCATGCAGCCAGCTGGTCATGACGCGTTTTGGTGCGAACCTGTACGTCGTGCCTCGATTGTAGTATTTTACAGCCATTTGCTTTTATTTTTTAAAACAGTTTGCGGCATTGAGTTTCTTGCCCGACGGATTGTACAGTGCGAAGTTCATGTAGACGCTTTCGCGGCCTTCGTCGTCAAGTCCTATACCGATAGTTCCTATTTGTTGATTCTTTTTTATCTTGTCGCCCTCGGCAACGCACACGCCGCCCAGATGCACGTAGGTCGATATGTAGCCGCCGTGTGCGACGAACACCGAGAAGCGGTTGGTGTAGTCCCGGTCGATCTTCACCACTTTGCCGTCGTATATGGAGATGACCTTGGCTCCCCGTTTGCCTTTGACGTAGGCCACATTGTTTTTGTAACGCATGACCGACCCTCCCTCGACGGGCAGGTTCAGGTTGCTCGTCTTATCCGAGAACGAATTTCCCTCAGTATTGCCCTTTGTCAGGCGGCGCAACTCCTCGGCGGCCGCATCGAGCCGTTTCTGGTAGGTCGTCTGCTCGGAGAGCGTCTTCTTCTCGTTGGCCGAGAGTTTGCTCAGCCGGCTCCTGACATCGGATATATCGACTCTGAGGGCGTTGCGCTCGGTGGCAAGCGATGCTCCCACCGAATCGAGTTCATGTTTGCGCCGGTTCAGTTCGGCGCGATGTTCTGCCAACACCTGCTCCTGTGCAGCTATTTCCGAGGCCTTCTGCGTCCGCATGTCGGTTATGTGCTTGATGTTGGCCATGCGTCGTGCGGCATCGCTCACGCCCTGTGATGCAAACAGATATGTGTTGTAGTTGTTCTGGCGATAGTTGCGCCACGCCTCGCGCACCATTTCGGCATATATCGCGCGGTTGCGCTCCACCTCCGCGCCGAGTACCGTGGCCACCGAGTCGCTGCTGGCGATCTGCTGCTGCAACAGACGCATCTCCTCCTCGGTTTCGTGTATGAGGTCGTTGCGCAGGTTCATCTGCGTGCGCAGCTGTTCGATCTGGTGCGAGGCCGAACTCTTCGACGCCGCGATCTCCTTCATGCGGCGCTTGCACTGCTCCAAATCGCGTTTGTACTGCTCCACTTTGGCGCGTTGTTTCTCCACGGCGCTTTTCGACTGAGCCTGCACGCCGGGCGCGGCCAATGCGAGCAGCAGCACGCCCGCCGCAACCGCCATGAACTTCGCCGTATGTCTCAAATCAGGCATTTGTTATCATTGTTTGTCGCCCTCCGAGGACGATCGGTTCTTCATCATCTCCATGTGCGACTCCATTTCGGCGGGGTCGAAGCCGCGTTCTACGGCGCGTTTCCAGTAGGTCTCCGCCATGAACTTTTCGCCTAAATCCCACAATATGTCGCCGTAGTGGGCGGCAAGATCGGCGCTCTGCCGGCGGTCGAGCGACAATGCCTGCTGCATGGCTCGCTTGGCCTCCTCCAATCGGCCGAGTTTATACAGCACCCATGCGTAGGTGTCGATGTATGTCGGATTGCCGCTTTCGAGAGCTATGACGCGCGAGGCCATGGAAAAGGCTCTGTCCAACTCTTTGTCCGCGAGCGTGAGGAAATAGGCGTAGTTGTTGAGTGTCACGACGTTGTCGGCGAAATACCGCAACGACTTGTCGTAGGCCTTGAATGTGCGGCGCACATCGCCCTGCATGTGGTATATGTCGCCGATATAAGCCCACAGTTCGCTGCGCAGCGTGTCGTTGTCGGCATGGCGCAACGCCTCGCGGTAGTATTTCACGGCGTCTGAATAGAGGCTGTCAGTGGCGCGCAGGTGACCCAGATTTGTCAGCAGTGTGGGGTTGTCGGGGAACCGCGATATGGCTCGGCCGAGGTCGGCCGCCAGAGAGTCGGTCTGTTCGAGAAATGCCTCCAACTGCATGATGACAAGGTATGTATCCAAGTCGGGATCGTCCCTGTCGAGATGCCGCCGGTAATAATCCAATGCCGCGTCGGCATTGCCCGAGGCTACGAGATGACCGCCGTAGAGGTCGATCACATCACGGTTGTCGGGATACTTCACCGCCAGCGTCGAGGCTAAATCGTTGAGTTGGAAGTAGTATTCGCGATAGAAATCTATGCTCGACGTGAGTTGCTCGAAGCGCTTTATCTTGCTCTCGACGGGTATGCGGTCGTCGGCGAACAGCCGGCGCTCGATGCTTAGATAGTCGCGGTAGCGGCGGTGCGTTTCATAGTATCGGCCTAACGCCTGCATGAGTGTCAAGTCGGTCGAGTCGATCTTGAATGCCCCGTTGAGTGTGGCGAGCGCCAGCGAATCCTGCCCGGTGGCGGAGTAGGCCTCGCTGAGTGAGATATATGCCCCCACGTCATAGGGAAAACTCTCCACCGTGCGCAGACCCTCCTCCACAGCCCTCCCCAACTGTGCCGTCGAGAAGAGCAGCTGTTGTTTCATGTCGCTCAATATGCGGTGACGGCCGAATCGTATCTCTGCCGTGTCGAGCGTGGCGATGGCCGAGAAGGGCAGCCCGCCGCGAGCATAGAGCAGAGCCAACAGACGGTAGTGCTCCGGGTCGCGCGAGTCGATAGCTGTCAACCTTCGGTATATGGGCAGCGCCCGGTCGTACTGCTCGGTTGCGAGCAGCATGCGGCCGTAGAGCTGTGTGTACCACCTGTTCATCGTGTCGACCATGTAGGTGCGGCGGGCAAGCTCGGTGGCCGCAGCGAGCGAATCGCGGTCGGCGGCGAGCATGGCGAGCCGGTAGAGGGCGGGTGCGTATGCGGTGTCGCATGCGACCGCCTCACGCCACAGACGCTCGGCCTGCAACGTATCGCCATGCAGTTCGAGGGCCTTTATGCCGTCGATGTAGAGGTAGGTTCGGTGCAGCGATTCGGGGTATTCTGTCTGCCGCGCGGCGATCGGTTCGGCGACGGCACGATTTGCCGCCGAGGGGCGTCGCGCCGAGGCGAAGCCGCTCAGGAATACGGCGATGACTGCCGCCGAACAGATATTTTTCAATGTGCCTGCCACTCTCGCTTGTTGTTGTTCGCAGTACGACCGCTGTCGGCAATCGCTGCGATCGTTTATAGTGCGCTGTCGAACTGGTTGAGGAACCGCACGTCGTTCTCGAAATACAGACGCAGGTCGCCTACGCCGTATTTAAGCATGGCGATACGCTCAATACCCATACCAAAGGCGAAGCCCGAGTATTGGGTGTGGTCTATGCCGTTTGCCTCCAAAACATTCGGATCGACCATGCCGCAGCCCATGATCTCCAACCAGCCGGTGCCTTTGCACACGCCGCAGCCCTTGCCGCCGCATATGCTGCACGATACGTCGACCTCGGCCGACGGCTCGGTGAAGGGGAAGTACGACGGGCGCATGCGTATGCGCGTCTGCTCGCCGAAAAGCTCCTTGGCGAAGTAGAGTAGCGACTGCTTCAAGTCGGCGAACGATACGTTGCGGTCGATGTATAGACCCTCGATCTGGTGGAATATGCAGTGTGCGCGATACGATATCGACTCGTTGCGGAAAACGCGGCCGGGGCAGATGACGCGGATCGGCGGCTTCTGATGCTCCATGGTGCGCACCTGTATCGACGAGGTGTGTGTGCGCAGCACCACGTCGGGCGTCTTCTCGATGAAGAACGTGTCCTGCATGTCGCGCGCCGGATGCTCGGGCGGGAAGTTCAAGGCCGAGAACACGTGCCAGTCGTCCTCAATCTCCGGACCGTCGGCCACGGTGTAGCCCAATCGCGAGAAGATGTCGACGATCTCGTTTTTGACGATCGATATCGGGTGGCGCGAGCCTATGCGCTCGGCTGTGCCCGGACGGGTCATGTCGTCGATGTGCGACGCGGCTGTCTGCTCCCTCTCGCCGATCATCTGACGCAGAGCCTCGATACGTGCCGTTGCCGTGGTTTTCAGGTGGTTGAGCTTTTGCCCCAATTCGCGTTTAAGTTCGGGCGCCACGCCCTTGAACTCCTCCATAAGCGCGCTTATCTCGCCTTTTTTGCCGAGGAGCTTTATGCGGAAAGCCTCTACCTCGGCTGCCGTTTTGGGAGAAAACCCCTCGATACGGGTCAAAAGTTCATTTATTCTGTCTGTCATGGTATGTTGTACTTGTTGTTTTGCTAAAATGTACTACTTTTGCAGGTATATATTAGGTTACAAAGGTATCAAAAAAATTGTGATATGAGAAGAATTTTCCCGTCGATTCTGATGTTTTTGCTGTTGCTGCCATCTGTCGGCCGCTCGCAAAGCGTCGGTTTGGTGCTCAGTGGCGGCGGAGCCAAGGGTTTGTACCACATAGGCGTCATCCGTGCCTTGGAGCAGAACGGCATTCCGATCGATTACATATCGGGTACCTCTATGGGAGCCATTGTCGCCGCACTCTATGCTGCGGGCTACTCGCCCGAGCAGATGGAGGAGATCGTTCTTTCGGGCGCCCCGGAGAAGTGGGTGGCGGGAGGCATCGACGACAAATATTCCTACTACTACCGCGAACGCGATCAGGTGCAGGGCATGCTCAATCTGATGCTCTCGACGCATCGCGATACCGAGGATATGCCCCATCGCCGCCGGTTGAATATCCCCGGCTCGATGATTAATACGGCGCAGATCGACATGGCTCTGCTGTCGCTGTTCGAGGGCGCGAGCGTGGCCGCGGGCGGCGACTTCGACTCGCTCATGGTGCCGTTCCGCTGCGTGGCCACCGACGTAAACCGCCACCGTGCCGTCGAGCTGCGGCAAGGCGATCTCGCCCGCGCCGTGCGGGCTTCGATGGCTATCCCCGTGGCCTTTCCGCCTATCGAGATCGACTCGATGATAATGTGCGACGGCGGTTGTTACAACAACTTCCCGTGGCAGTCGCTCGACGAGACGTTCCACCCCGACATACTGCTCGGCGTGCGGTGCGGCAAGGACAACGAACCTGTTGGCGAAGATGTCTCGGTCATCGATCAGGCCATGGCCTTGGCGACTATGCCCACCGATTATACCATGCCCGAGGGGCGTTCGCTCCTCATCGGGCGCCCGGTCGACATCTCCACACTCAATTTCTCTCAGGGAAAGGCTGCTATGGCGTTGGGCTACGACGATACTATCGAACGCATGCCCGAGATCGAGGCTCTTATTGCGCGGCGCATGACCGTCGAAGAGGCCAAGGCGCGCCGCGAGGCTTTCCGCAGCCGATGCCCCGAGACGGTGGTGCAATCGATCCGCTCGGAGGGACTCAACGACAACCAGCAGAAGATGGTCGAAAACTTCATGCGCATCGACCGCAAGCGCGGCAGCGACATGTCGAGTCTCTCGTTCGACGACGTCTACGACCACTACATGATGCTGCTGGCCAACACCGCTTTGCAGAGCCGGTTCCCGAAGATGGAGTTCGACCCCGTAAGCGGCAAATACGACATGCTGCTGCCGCTGCAACTGAAACCGCGGCTTAACATCTCCTTCGGCGGCAATATATCGTCGACGGCGTTCAACCTCGGATACATAGGTGTCGGCTATCAGTCGTGGGGACGCGTTGTGCAGCGCGCCAACCTCGACCTGCTGCTCGGCCCGATCTACACCATGGTGCGCCTGAAAGGCCGCACGGTGCTGCTGTCGCGCCGCCCCGTATTCTTCGATTACTCCTATAATTTCAATATAACCAATACCTTGCACGGTAACTTCGGCAACCTTACCGAGGTCAGCAACTCGGCGGCCATAAAGGCCAAGGAGAACTTCCTGTCGTTTGCTGCAGGTATGGCTCCGACGCGCAAGAGCGTCATCGACCTCACCATAAATCTCGGCCGCAACTCCTACGGTTACGATATGGATCGTTATAAGTCGCGGCAATATACCCACTTTACCTATGTCGCGCCCAAGTTGGAGGTCGAACGCTCGTCGCTCGACCGCATACTCTATCCCACGCACGGTTCGCGCGTATCGGTCTCAGGCATATATGTCTACGGCCGCGACGAGCGTGATTCGAGCGGCGAACTGCTCTTCCCCGAGAGCGGCGACCGTATCGACAACATTCACCAGTGGTGGGGTGTAAAAAGCGTGTGGGAGCAGTATTTCGATGTCTCGCGCGGCGGCCGTTTTTCGTGGGGTTATGCGTTGGAGGGCGTCTATACCAACTATTCGGGTCTCGACTCGCCCGAGGCCACGGCCATATCGGCTCCCAACTATGCCCCCTTGCTGCACTCGCGCATGATCTATATGCCCGAGTTCCGCGCCGAACGTTATATAGGCGTCGGCTTTATGCCTACGTTGAAGATTGTCAATAACTTATACCTGCGTCTGAGTGTCTTCGCCATGCTGCGCGACCGCTTCGACGGTTCGCTCATGCACTACATGTCCGATTTATCCGTCGTCTACCACACCCCCGTCGGCCCCGTCAGTTTAGCCATGACCAAGTATGGTTTCGAGAATTGGAACAACCTCTATCTTACCTTCAATTTCGGGTATGCCATATTTGGACCGAAGGGTACATACTATTAATTTTTCATGAAAAGGCATCATTTACTTCGCCTCGTTCAAGTCCGCAAATGAGCAGTACGTCAAGTACAGCCCATCTGCGGACTTTTCACGTGCGGCTTGTAACTAATGCCTTGTGATGAAAAATTAGGTTGTGGTGCTTGGGAGACTATTCCCGCCGATATGTCATTCTGAGGAGCAACGCAGTTGCGACGTGAGAATCTGGTTGGGAGCGACTATTTCCACCGCCATGTCATTCTGAGGAGCAACGCAGTTGCGACGTGAGAATCTCATTTATGGTCGATTATTTCTTCCGACATGTCATTCTGAGCGGAGTGTAACGAAGCAAAGAATCTGGTTGTGGACGACTATTTCCACCGTCATGTCGTGTGCCGAGACTCCCACGTCGCGTGCAAAGCACGCTCCTCGGAGTGACATACCTTTTGTCATTGCGAGCCGAGCACAGCGAGGCGTGGCAATCTCGTTTTTGGATGAGATTCTTACGTCGCAACTGCGTTGCTCCTCAGAATGACCGTGTGGTGTGTCGAGACTCCCACGTCGTGCTTCGCGCTCCTCGGAGTGACATGGCAGATACTTTTTCCCTCCTCAGAATGACAATCGCGTCGGGATGCAGGACGCGGTGCGGGAGCTATACGGCACGAGGCTGAATATGCAAAATTTTACCTCTTTGCGAAAAATATTGCGAACGATGTTGAAAATCCCGGAAATTATTATTA
>CAZEXJ010000107.1:0-18419 GCA_964516585.1 uncultured Alistipes sp. | reverse complement strand
CTCTTGTATTCGCCGAATCCATAGGCAACGATATGCTCATTGGCGGCATCGGCTTCATCCTGAATCTTTTTCTCGTCGAACCATATATCGAAGTCCTCTTTGGTCTTCTCGTATTTGACTATGTCAAAATTATCTACAATCTCGGCCGGGAGCAGTTCCCGCAAAAGTTCTATCGGATCCATGCACAAAGTTAAGCATTATATGGTTAATAAGCACCTTTCATCAACCGGAAATAGCTACTGATCCGAAAAAAGGGGGGGGGCAGCCCATTCATTCTCCACTTCCGATTAACTTGTGTCGGGGACATCTGCCGGATAAACAGACGGCAGACGCCGCAATGCAATCAGCAAACGGCGATCTCCTCTTTGTTTGCTGTTAGCGGCTTCACACCTCAAACTCTTCTGAATGAAAATCATGGTAATACCTGCCGGAGACGGCAGTGAACCGCAACACGCAATAGTCGGGGTCGGTCACACCGCCCGGATAATACATTGTGTCGCCCTCGCGCCAAATCATCTCTTTCGATGCGCTGTCTGTCAGCACCTCCATCGTGCCGCGCAGCATGACACCGCGGAAAAAGCGACGATCGCAGAAATAAATGCAGGCACGATAGTCCTTTCCATATTGCGCCACACGCATGGATGAAGTGTTTGTGGTGAAATAGAACGTTTTTATTCCCTCTCGCTTACGGGGTTGCAACATCGCTTTGATATTCGGGAAACCGGCTTCATCCACCGACCCTATAAAGGCTATCGCCTGCTTGTCGGCTATGTTGCCAACAGTCTGTTCTGGATTTTTCATTTTCTATTTCCTATTACAACGTGAGTTCGACGAAAATTAGGTGGCCGATAATTTAATAGTTAGCGACAGGATCATTAGATTCAAAGAACTAAATTGCATGCAAATATTCATATCGCTATACTCACCAAAGACAAAATTACAGAGATTTCTGCAATGGCAGATGAATTCTGCAAAGTTTTTAATGATGTTTCTCAAACAACCTATGATCCATTTTGGCTGCGCTTACTATAACCGTCTGACTATCTTTTGATTATTTTTATCGGACTTACGTTGTTATACCACATCTTACAATGTCACTCCGAGGAGTGCGTCAGCACGACGTGGGAGTCTCGGTGCACCACTATGTCACTCCGAGGAGCAACGCAGTTGCGACGTGGGAATCTCTGCGCACGACATGACAACGAAAATATTAACGAAAATGCCCCGCCGGAGGGGACTCCGACGGGGCGTGTGCCCAGGATAGGACTCGAACCTACATGCCGTTAAGCACTCGCACCTGAAACGAGCGCGTCTACCATTTCGCCACCTGGGCATCGTTTCAGTGATGCAAAAGTAGTGTTTTTTTTCAAATTTTAGTACATTTGTCGAAAATTTATTGCAAAAATTTTCGCACGGCTTCGTGTTGAAAACCGATTTTTTATTGTAACAGTTTGAAGATTATGTCGTTGAAATCGTTGTCTCCCGCCAAGAAAGTGGCGTTGTTCATATTCGCATTGGTCGTCGTCGATCAGGTGGTCAAGTTGTTGGTGCATGCGCACATAGCACTGGGCGAGCAGGTATCGGTATTTTCGTGGTTCAAGTTGTGCCACATACAGAACAACGGATTTGCTTTCGGTATGCAGCTCGGTTCGGGCGAAGGTGTGGACTGGGGCAAGATCATATTGAGTCTGTTCCGTTTAGCGATGATCGGATTGCTCGTGTGGGGCATCCGCTATCTGCTGCATAAGGATAATGTTCCCAAGGGTGTCATCGTGGGTGCGGCGATGATCCTTGCCGGTGCGATAGGCAACATGGTCGACAGTATGTTCTACGGGATGTTGTTCGAGGAGCAGGATGCCGGATTCCTCACGGGCAAGGTGGTCGATATGTTCTATTTCCCGCTGTTCAAGTGGGAGAGCGTACCGTCGATGCTGCGGTTTTTGGTAAGTTCCGACGGGTATTTCTTCGGCGCGGTGTTCAATGTGGCCGATGCCTATATATCGGTGGCCGTGGTATACCTTATCCTGTTTCACTACAAGTTTTTCAAATAGCGGGGTGCGATAGGCGATAAAGTTCAACGGCCGCATAGAGATATGCGGCCGTTGTCGTATGCGTCTAACCCGGTTATCGGTCGAATGTCTTGGCCACAGAGCGCAGATGTTCGATTATGTGCAGGTGCTGCGGACAACTGCGTTCGCATTTGCCGCATGCGATGCACTCCGAAGCGCGGCCGTGCGTCGAGGCGAGGTTCTCGTAATAGGTGCTTTGTACGGAGAAATCCTTGTTGAGCGCCTGTTGCTCGGCGTTGTAGAGGGCGAAATAGTCGGGTATGGCTATATGTTTCGGACAGCCGTCGACGCAGTAGCGGCAGGCTGTACACTGTATGGCTGTGGTGCGGTGGAGTATTCCGACGACGCGGTCGATGACGGCATGCTCCTCTGCCGACAGCGGCTCGAAATGCTCCATGTACGACATGTTGTCGGCGAGCTGTTCGGGCGACGACATGCCGCTTAGCACCATCATCACGCCCTCCAATCCGGCGGCGTAGCGTATGCCCCACGATGCCGGCGATATGTCGGGTCGCATGTCGCGCAACAAAGTCTCGGCCTCGGCGGGCAGCGACGCCAACGTGCCGCCTTTGAGCGGCTCCATGACCACTATATCCTTGCCGTGGCGGCGTGCCACCTCGTAGCACTTGCGCGACTGTATGCTCTCGTTGTCCCAGTCGAGATAGTTGATCTGCAACTGTACGAACTCCGTTTCGGGGTGCTCGGTGAGGATGCGGTCGAGCAGCTCGGCCGAGTCGTGGAACGAAAATCCGATGCGGCGTATGCGTCCCTCGGCCTTTTTGCGGGCGACGAATGCGAAGCTGCCGAATCGCTCTGTGCGCTTGTAGTTATCGACGCCGAGGTTGTGCAGCAGGTAGTAGTCGAAGAAGTCGACGCCGCACTTTTTCAACTGTTCGTCGAATATGCGCTCCTGATCGCCCTCGGCTTTGAGGAACATCGTCGGCAGCTTCGATGCCAACGTGAATTCGTCGCGGCCGTGACGCTCGACAAGCGCCCGGCGCACGATCTCCTCGCTGTGGAAATTGTGGTACATGTAAGCCGTGTCGAAGTAGGTGAAGCCGTGAGCGATGAAGCTGTCGAACATCTGCTCGACGCGTACCATGTCGACGGCCGAAGCATCGTCGGCTGCGGTGAGCGGCAGACGCATGCATCCGAATCCCAATTTTTTAACCATGGCGCACTCTATTTACGTATCAAATATTTGATTACCGCCCAGCCGCCGATGATTTGCAGCGCGATGCCCGGAAGCCCGATGCGCACGTCCTGCAAGGCTGCCGTGAGCGAACCTGTCCATGCCCACTCGAACATTGAGCCTGCCGCCTGATAGATGACGACCACGGCGGCTGTCAGAGCTATGGATATGCTCTTGAAACGTGCTGCGACAAAGCCTGCGGAGAGAGCTAACAACAGCGATTTGCACTCGATGACGGGGAGCATCTCCGCTGCCGGCATGCCGAACAGCCACGAGTTGAGCATGGGCGACAGTACGGCGGTCAGCAGGCCTACGCGCCAGCCGTATTTATAGGCTCCGACGAGCGTGAAGAAGTAGATGGGCAGCCAGCGCATGCCGCCGTATGGTACGAGGTGGCACAGTTGCGGCAGCAGGATGTTGCCGGCGATGAAGGCCGCGGCCATAATGTAGGTTTTCGAGTTGTCGGCCTGCAAAGAGTAGAGCCTGACAGATGTGGTTTGCATAGCGATATGTTGTTTTAAAATTTAATGTCGATTCCCGCCATTACCGTCGCGCGCGGCATCGGGTATCCGGCGTTTATTTCGTAGCTTTGTGCAAGCAGGTTCTCTCCGCGGACGAACAGCGACAGCCAGCGGCTCGCGCGGAACGAGCAGCGCATGTTCCACAGCACGAATTGCTCGCGCTGCATGGACGTGAGTTCGGTATATAATCCGGCGACATATTGCACGCCGGTCGAGACACTCCACCGCTTGCGGGCGAAGTCGGCGCCGACGTAGAGTTTGTGCTCGGGCGAGGCCAGTACGGGGTTCTCCATGTGCAGCCAGCTGTAATTTGACTCGATGTGCCACGCGGGCGATATGCGCCATCCGATCTCGGCCTCGGCGCCCCAGTTCTCTATGCGGCCTGTGTTGACATTCTTTTGGCCTCCGTCGACGGGCATGCGCATTATCAGGTTGTCGCCGTCGATGTAGAAGAGGTTGACGCCCCAGTGCAAGGCGCCGCCGAGAAGCGTCTGTGCGAGCGACAACTCGTAGCTCCACAGCCGTTCGGGCAGCAGATCGGGATTGGCCGGGCGAAACATATACATCTCGCGGATCGTGGGGTTGCGAAAGCCCTTGGCGACCATGGCCTTCATCTCGATATTGCGTGGCAGATGCAGCGCTATGCCCGCCTGCGGCACCCATTCGGTGCCCGTTTGCGAGTGGTGGTCGACGCGCAGGCCGGCATCGAGCGTTACGTAGCGGCCTATCGCCTGCCGCCAGTCTACGTAGGCGGCCGTTTCGTCCTGTCCTTTGTCGACTAAATCGTTGCGGCGGCCGTCGTCGTATAGGTTCCACGACTCACCTCCGAAGTGCAGATAGTCGATGCCGACGGTAATGCGGCTGCCGGCGAACAGTGTCGCCGACTGATAGAGCGATACGCCAGCCATGACGTCGCGCGAGCGGAACATATAGTCGAGCGGCGTACTGCCTGCGGTATAGCCGTCGTCGATCTTGTGACGCCCCCAGTTGCAGAACAGCGACAGTGCGCCCGAGGTGTGGCGGTAGCTGTTCTCGACGGCAAGCGAGGCCATGCCGCGCAATATGCGCTGGTCGTTGTCGATGATCGGCGCCGTGACCGAACCGGGATTCGATGCGTCGAACTGCGTGAGGTTGCAGTCGGCGTAGATCTCCCAGTTGTCGGCGATGTCGTAAGAGATTTTGGCATAGGCGTTCCACTGGTCGAAATCCATGTTGTCGCGGTGGCCGTCGGTGCGGTTGTACGATGCTGCGACGACGCTGCCGAAGCGCCCCCGGCGCACCGTGTTGGCGATGTCGGTCTCGACCGTGTTGTACGAACCGTAGCTGCCGCGCAGACGTGTCTGCACGCCGTCCTCCGTGCGTTTGTGCGTGACGATGTTTATCACGCCGCCCATCGCATTGGAGCCGTAGAGCACCGATGCCGGACCTCGCACCACCTCTATGCGTTCGGCCATGATAGTCTGATAGGCGTCGGCTATGGGATGCCCCATGATGCCCATGTATTGCGGGTGTCCGTCGACTAACACCATGATGCCGGTGGTGGGAAGCCCCGATTGCGGCGCTCCGCCGATACCGCGCAGGCTCATGGCTCCGGCCGAACCGCTCGACACGCCGTAGCCCAGCATGCCGCGCGAAGTGACGAACAGACCGGGTATCTGCTCGGTAAGGGCTGGCAATACCGACTGTTCCAACCGCGATTCGAGACGGTTGCGACCTACTACCGATATGGTCATGGGCAGGTGCCTTGTGTCGGCGGCGCTGCGCGTGCCCGTGACTACAACTTCGTCGATAGCCGTTATGCGCAGCGAGTCGGCCGTACAGTTCGGTTCGGCCGCGGCGGTCATGCCCGATATGGCGATGCCTGCAAGGAGGAGTATTTTACCGGTTGTCTTCATTTTGCGGGTTATTGTGTCTCTGCATCTCTATAAATTCATCGATACGCGCCACACACTGCTCGACGCTCTGCAAGCCGCTGCAAAGCGTCTCGACCGGACAACGTCCCGTGCCGGCGCGGTTGATTATGTGATCGGTGACGGTGGCATAGCTTGCCTCGACGCCGTAACGCTCCAATATCTCCAACGCTTCGCGGCTTATGACGTCGGCGAAAAGACTCTCCACGCCGCCGGCGATCATCAGCGCCGCTGCCCCCTTCCCGACCACCTTGTCGGCGATGAAGGCTCCGCGGAGCGGCTGCCGGCCGTCGTGCAGCAGATCGTACAGGTCGCGTATGCCTCGCTGCCGCAATATCAGACATCGGCCGTCGGCGCAGCGCACCACACAGGAGCAACGCTCCGCAAAGAGCATGTCGACGGTTTGTCGGCGAATATCTTCCGTAAAAACTGACATGGCGTGCGGTCTATCGGCCTTCGTCGAGATCGACCATACGGTAGCTGCGGCTGCCGAGTCCGATCTTTTCGGCGTGTTCGATGGTGTGTATGCCGTGTCGCGATTCGATGCGCTCGATCAGGTGCGACTTGCCCTCTTCGGTCGATGCGTAGATCATGTCGACCGAGGCCTGATCCAATGCCACGGGGTCGGTCGAGGCCATGATGCCTATGTCGCTCATGCGCGGAGCTTCGGGCGACGAGTCGCAGTCGCAGTCGACAGATAGGTTGTTCAATACGTTGATGTAGACGATCTTGTCGCCGAATTTGTCGGCAACGCTCTGTGCCGCGGCGGCCATCGACTCCAAAAAGGCGTCCTGCTCGGCGACATTCTGCCATACTTGCGATACGTCGGCGGTCTTGCCCGCGGTGTGTATGTATGCCTTGCCTGCGGCCGAGGCCACGCCTATCGACTGGTTTTTCAATACGCCGCCGAATCCGCCCATGGCGTGTCCCTTGAAGTGAGCCAGATTTATCATGAAGTCGTAGCGGTCGAGGTGCGTGCCGACTAAATTGTACTTTATGTGCGAAGTATCGCGCACCGGAATGCGCATGTCGCCTTCGGCGTCCATGATGTCGACAGCCGCAATAGCCGTGAAGCCGTGCTCCTCGGCGGCCTTGATATGCTCTTCGGTCGACGAACGACGACCCTCGTAGGCTGTGTTGCACTCCACGATCGTGCCGCCCGTAGCACGTACCATATCGCCTATCAACTCGGGTTTGAGATAGTTGTGCCCGCCCGGCTCGCCGGTCGAGATCTTTATCGCCACGCGTCCCTCGGCTTCGCGCCCCAGAGCCTTGTAGGCGCGCATCAACCCGGCAGGCGATATGTCGCGCGTGAAATATACGACTGATTCGGAAGCCTGTTCATCGGCCTGCGATTTCTTCTCCGATGAACCGCAGCCCGCTGCCGACAGCGTCGCAGCAGCCATGCAGATCATCGAAACCATGTTTGCTGTCTTTTTCATATCGATTCGTTATTTTGTATATTTTACTTGTGCAAAGATATGATTTTCCTCAAAAAACGCAATTACATATATGCCCGATATTGTTACCAATTTTACGGATGCCGCCATACAACGCATATTGCCGTCCGGGATCGTCCGGACGGCAATAGATGCCAAGCGCATGGCAGGCTGCTGTTTCCCGTTGATTATGAGGCCGATCGTGTATGACTCCGCACTGCCGCCACGGAGAATATGACTGCTGTGAGCCATGTGCGGGTTTTCATGCGGGTCATATTCATCGGTTCAAATCAATTGCCGAATGCCACACCCACCGACAGCACACCGTAGTTGCGGTGTATGACGGGGTTGTAGATGTATTTCAGACTTACGGGGAACGTCGCGCAGCCAGCCTCGAACTCGCGGCTGATGCCCAATTCGAGGTTGGTGAAGTTGAAGCCGCCGAGCGCTTCTCCCTCTCTGTCGAGACACCAGTAGGGGGCGGTGTAGGGCGATGCTCCGACGGTGGCCGTCACATCGAACAGATTGTCGAAAGAGTGGGTATAGCTCGCCTCGACATACGATGAGTAGGCGCGGCTGCCGCTCTCGTAATAGTCGTCGCCGGCGAAGACGGTCGACCATAAGAGCGTGAGCGGAAAACGCTCGAACGTGTAACTCAGTGTGACGTTGAGACTGTGCGAGTTGTCATAGTTGCGGAAATATGGGCTGTCGTAGTCGAAATAGTAGTCGCTGACCGACAGGTCGAATCCTGCGATCGAATAGCCCAATGCGATGTCGAACTCGTTGTAGGAGCCGTTGAAAGCGGTAGTGTTCCACAATTCGAGATACAGACCTTTGTAGCCCAATGTGACGCAGGGTTGTACGTTGAAATTGAAGAATTTGCCCGTGTCGCCCTGCTCGTAGCCGCGCCAGATGTAGTTGGAGGTGATGTCGGCCGAGACGCTCCACTCGAAGCCGCTCTCGCCGCCCTCGTCGTCGTCGGTCTGCGCGAAGCCGGCAGGGGGAGTGAATATCATGGCAAGCAGTGCCGCCGTTAGGATTGAAATGCGTTTTTTCATCGTTTTAACAAGTGGGTTGAAAGGTTTTAAATGTTGCTCTTGACTCTCGACCACATGTCGAGAAGTGCCTCGGTGCGTGCGCCGCTGTCGTGCATCATGGCGCAGCGCTCGATAACCGAACGGTCGGGATACATCACCTCGTTGATGTGCACGCTGTCGGCGCCCTCTAAGGGATTGCCGTCGGCATCGGCGAAGAAGTAGGTCAGATCGCAGACGGTGGGCATATCATCGTCGGCCATGGCTTCGAGTACATCCTCGGTGCCGATGACGCTCACATAACCCGTAGCCTCCATGTTGCGTATGGCGTTGTCGGGGCGGCACATGAAGTCGATGAAGTAGCGTGCGGCCTTGACATTCTTGGCATATTTGGGTATCACCCAGCCGTCGAACCACACGTTGCTGCCCTCGCGCGGAACGTTGTATCCGAGTTCGACACCGACCTCCTCGGCCTCGCTCATGGCGAATACCGCATCGCCGCTCCATTGCAGGTTGATATATGCCTTGGGATTTCGGCTCGTCATCATCTCCTTGCCGAAGTCGGCCTCCCAGCCCGATACATAGGGGCTGATGCGTTTGAGGTAGCTCTCGACAAGAGCTATCGACTCGTCGGAAGAGTCGAAACTGAGCGCCTCGATCTCATCGAGCGACAGATATTCATCTTCGCCCAGAGTGCCGTTTTTGCGTGCTTCGAGTGTCTTGGCATAGACCAATACGGGAGAGTAGACGTCGCGGAAGGCATCTTTGATGAACATTTTGTTGCGGAACTTGGGGTTGAACAGGGCTGCCCATGATTCGGTATCCTCGGCCGTGGCGTAGGCCTTGTTGTAGAGTATGCCCACGGTGCCCCACATGTATCCCACAGCGTAGTCGTTGGGATCCTTGCCTTCGGGCATGACCAACTTCGAGAAGAGGCTCTGTATATAGGGCGATACGTTGCCTATGTAGTTGATCGAATCGGGGAACGAGGGGAACTCCTCGTCGAAGATGGGCAGTGCCAGATCGTGCGCCAGCATGCGCTCGATGATGTAGTCCGACGGACACACCAAGTCGAAATCCTCCTGTCCCTTCTCGATCTTCGAGAGCATCACCTCGTTAATGTCGAAGAGTTGATATATGACATGCACCTCCTCGCCGGTTTGCTGTTTGTACCACTCCTCGAATTCCGCGATCAGCTCCTCGTCGATGTAATCGCTCCAATTGTAAATTTTCAGAGTATTCTCCCGAGGATGATTGTTGCATGACGACAGCGACATACCCAGCATGGCGACAATGGCCACGATACCCGAAAACCAGATGTTTTTCTTCATTTTGCGTAATGTGTGAAAGATTGAAAGTTAAAAAAAAGCAGGACAGTGCCGCCGTCTATTTCGATCTGACGGCACTGTGTTCGGCGTGGGCGCGTTTCATCGACCGATAGTTGATTATCAGCAGCAGAAGCAGCACCGCAAGGAAGATGATCGTCGACAGCGCGCGCCACTCGGGCGACAGTCCGCCCTTGCGCGAGTCGGCATATATCTGTGTCGATATCGTCTCCAAACCGATACTTCCCTTGGTGAAGTAGGTGACGGCGAAGTCGTCGATCGACAGCGTGAAGGAGAGGATGAAGCCGGAGATCATGCCCGAGCGTATCTCCGGAATGATGACCCGTCGCATGGCTTGGAACGGGGTGGCTCCTAAATCGAGCGCGGCCTCGTAGATGTTGGGATTCATCTGCATAAGACGCGGCATGACGCTAAGCACCACATAGGGCGTGCAGAAGGTTACGTGAGCGAGCGTTACGGTGGTGTAACCCTGCGTCACGCCAAGGAAGACGAACAGAATGAACAGCGACACGCCGGTGATGATGTCGGGGTTGAGCATCGGGATGTTGTTGACGAACGATATTATCCGACGCTGGCGGTGGCGCATGTTATAGATGCCTATGGCTGCAACGGTTCCGAGAACGGTGGCTATGGCGGCCGCTATGACGGCTATTATGAGCGTGTTCTCGATCGACTTCATTATCAGTACGTTCTTGCCCGAGAACAGATTCTCGTATATGCCTGTCGAGAAGCCTGTCCAGTTGCCGAGCACCTTGGCCTCGGTGAACGAGAATACGGCGATGACGATGATCGGCGCGTAGAGCATGGCGAGCAGCAGCAGCAGGTAGCCGCGCGAGAAAATCTTGCCTATCATATCAGTCCGGTGTCGTTAATGTCGTCGCGCTTGTCGCGGTAGGTGAATATCGACGTCAGGCCGATTATCACGAGCATGATGAGCGACAATGCGGCTCCGTAGTTCCACATCGTGTTGTTGATATTCTCCTGTATGATCGTACCGAACAGGCGAATCTTGTTGAGGGTCAACATCTCGGCAAGAGCAAATGTCGAGATCGTGGGCAGCAGCACCATCATTATGCCGCTCACCACGCCGGGCATCGACAGCGGCAGTATCACGCGCGAGAACACCTGTCGCGGCGTGGCGCCCAAGTCCTGCGCCGCCTCGATGAGGCTGTGGTCCATCTTCTGCAAAGTGTTGTATATCGGGTAGATCATAAACGGCAGGTAGTTGTATACCATACCGAATATGAGTGCGTTCTGTCCCAACGGCATCTGCATGAAGTCGAACAGCGTTACGGTGGCCATTGTGCGGATCAGCATGTTGATCCACATGGGCAGGATGAACAGCATGATGACTATGACGGCCGAGTTGCTCTGCATGCGGCTCATGATGTAGGCGGCCGGATAACCCAATAGCAGGCATATGGCTGTGGTGATGAGTGCTATGACCACCGAGTAGATGAATATGTGCGTCACCTCGCGCTGGTTGAAGAAGTGCACGAAGTTTTGCAGCGTGAAATTGCCCTCTGCGTCCTGAAAGGCGTAGAGAACGATCAACAGCAGCGGCAATACGACGAATATCACCAAAAATATGACGTAGGGCAATGCCCAGTTGCTCCTCTTGAAGAAGAGACGAAACAGTCTTCCCATAACGGCTCTTCGCTATTTCAAGGGTTTTATGTGTATGTTCTGCGGGGCAATCTTTATGCCGACTTCGTCGAGGTCGTCCCACACATCGTGCGTGTCGACGTAGATGTTCTCGCCGCTGTCGGTGCGCACGGTCAGATGATAGCGGTCGCCCTTGTAGAGTATGAAGCGCACCGAACCGCCGACAGTGCCGTCGTCGGCATCGTCGGTGAGGTCTACGCTGCCGAAATCGATCTCGACCGCCGCCTTGTCGCCGGGCTGCACGCCCTGCTGCGGCAGACACTCGAACCTGCCGCCGAGCAGCTCCACATGCGTCGTGTCGGTCATCGTGCCTGTGAAAGTGTTGCATACGCGCTCTTTGCGCATGACGTGTATGTCCGACGGCTTGACGATCATGCCCACCTGTTGACCGACTTCGAACGGGTTGTAATCCTGTATCATGATCTCGTAGCCGTCGGGCGTGTCGACGAACATCTCGTAGTGTACGCCTTTGAAAGTACACGAGCGCACCGTGCCCGTGAACATGGCCGACGAGGTTTGCGATATGATGTAGACGTCTTCGGGGCGAATCACAACGTCGACCGGCACGTTCTCTCCGAAACCCTCGTCGACGCATTCGAACTCCTTGTCCATGAAGCGCACCACGCGGTCGCGCACCATGGTGGCGTTGAGTATGTTGCTTTCGCCGATGAAATCTGCCACGAACGAGTTGCACGGCTCGTTGTAGATGTCGGTCGGGGTTCCTATCTGCTGTATGCGTCCCTCGCTCATCACCACGATCGTATCCGACAGCGTCAGCGCCTCCTCCTGATCGTGCGTCACATAGACGAATGTGATGCCTAACGAGCGGTGCATCTCTTTCAGCTCCATCTGCATGTCCTTGCGCATTTTCAGATCGAGAGCCGCCAACGGTTCGTCGAGCAGCAGCACCTGCGGCTGGTTGACTATGGCGCGGGCTATGGCCACGCGCTGTTGCTGTCCGCCCGAAAGCGAGTTGACGTCGCGATGTTCATAGTCGGTCATGCCGACCATTTTCAGCGCGCGTTTGACACGGTTCTCTATCTGCTTGCGCTCCACGCCGCGGAGCTTCAAGCCGAAAGCGATGTTGTCGAATACATTGTAATTGGGGAACAGAGCATAACGCTGGAACACCGTGTTCACAGGACGTTTATGCGGAGGTATGTTGGTCATGACCTCGCCGCCGATGCGGATTTCACCCTCTGATGCCGTATTGAATCCGGCCAAAAGACGCAGTAATGTTGTCTTTCCACAACCCGAAGGACCGAGTATCGTGATGAATTCGCCCTTCTTTACCGACAAACTGACATCATCAAGAACTACTTTGTCTCCGAAAGATTTTGAGACGTTGGTAAGCTCGATGATGTAATTTGATTTCACCATTTCGCAAATAAGATATTAGTAGTTATAAACCCATAAAAAATTTGTTTTGTTGCTTTATTGTTTAAACTCAAGCATCGGCGGATCGCTCCGTCGGCCGAGTCTTTTTATAAAAGTCAGCGCAAATATAAAAAAATTTTGAAACACATCGACCCCCGTTCCGATTTTTTTTGATTTTTCTTGAAAAATAATCATTCGGTCGATCATAAAGTTACGCCGCCTGTTTTTCGTGAAAAGCGGCATTCTACTTCCGCGCACTCGCTCCGCCGAATAGGAAATACGTCAAGTATATCCTATCCGGCGGATCTTCGTTTGCGTGGTATAATACCGCTTTTGACGAAAAATGGGGTCGTGGTGCTTGGGAGACGATTTACATAGACATGTCATTCTGAGGAGCGTTTGAAAAACGCGACGTGAGAATCTCTGCAATCGACATGACTGTGGGAATAGTCGTCCCCAACCAGATTCCCACGCCTCGCTGTGCTCGGCTCGGAATGACAGGGTGAAGATGTCATTCCGAGGAGCAACGCTGTTGCAACGTGAGAATTTGACGAAAAAAATTTTACAGGTGAGACATCTTCCCGAAAAAGAAAAAGCTCCCACCGAAGCGGGAGCATAGGTATTAAAACCTTCGGCATATAGCCTTATTGTGATAAGATGTAGAAAATCTTATGACACAAAGATACGGATTTATTTTGAATATCACAGGATTTTTCGTTATTTTTACAAAACGAAACACAAAAACGCTAACTCATGGAACGCATTCTCGGATTGGATCTCGGCACCAACTCCATAGGCTGGGCGATAGTCGATCACAAAAACGACCTATACAATATGGTCGACAAGGGTGTAAGCATATTTCAAGACGGTGTGGCACACGACAAATCGGGCGAAAAGCCGGCTGTCGAGCAGCGCACCTCTTCCCGCGCGCTGCGTCGTCAATACCGCCGTCGCCGCCTGCGCAAGATCGAACTGTTGAGAGTGCTTACAGAGCATGATTTATGTCCCTATCTGTCGGAAAGTCAATTGCACGCATGGCAGATACACAAGGCATATCCGCTCGACGAGGCGTTTTTAGCATGGCAGCGCACCGACGACAATTCAGGCCGCAACCCCTATCACGACCGCCATAGAGCCTTGACCGAGGAGTTGAACATGCAGAGCAAGGCCGATCGTCATGCGTTGGGACGCGCGCTGTATCACCTGTCGCAGCGTCGCGGTTTTCTGAGCAACCGCAAGGAGTCGACCAAAGATAGCGAGGGCGACGTAAAGGCCGGCATTGCGTCGTTGAACGAGGCTATGCAACAGGCCGGCTGCCATTATCTCGGCGAATACTTCTACCTGCTCTATCAACGAGGAGAGAAGATACGGAACAGATATACTTCGCGCAACGAGCATTACAAAGCTGAGTTCGAGGCAATATGCCGTAAACAGCGACTACCTGCGGCGTTGACGGAAAAGTTGCGCAAGGCCATATTTTTCCAGCGGCCGTTGAAATCGCAAAAGGGATTGGTCGGGCACTGCACGTTCGAGAAAAACAAGAGCCGCTGTCCGGAGTCGCACCCGCGATTCGAGGAGTTCCGCATGCTGCAATTCATCAACAACATACGCATAAAGACTCCATACGACACGGAGATGCGTGCTCTCACGCAGCAGGAGCGTGAGGCCGCCGAGCAGATGTTCATGCGGAAAAGCAAACCGCGCTTCGATTTCGACGATATAGCCAAACATCTGGCCGGACGCAAGAACGCCTATTGCTACATGGACGACAAGAGCGAAGCGCCGTTCCGTTTCAACTACCGCATGGCGACATCGGTTGCCGGCTGTCCCGTCACAGCCGCTCTGAAAGGCATTTTCGGCGACGACTACGTCAACGGGATATGTTCTCTATATACCCTCGCCGAGGGCAAAACGCCCGACCTGATCATCAACGACGTATGGCACGCGCTGTTTGCTTTCGACGACGACGACAAACTCAAAATGTGGGCGAAAGACCGCCTGCAACTCTCGGATGCCGATGCCGAAAGGTTCGCCGACATAAAGATACCGCAAGGCTATGCTTCGTTGAGCCTCAATGCCATAGACAAGATGCTGCCCTTCATGCGCAAAGGGTATCGCTACGACGAAGCTGTGTTCTGCGCCAATCTGAAAGCGGTCATGCGCGACGAGGTATGGAGCGACGAAGACCGGCGGCGGCAAATCGTCGACCACGTCGCTGCGATCGTCAGAGATTACAAGGCCAACCCCTACAAGCCAAACGACACGAAAGAGGATCGCATATGCGAATATCTGCACGAACAGGGCATAGCTGCCGATCTCCGAAAGCTCTATCATCCGTCTATGATAGAGGTGTATCAACACGCGGATCCTAACGGCGACGGGCTGCTGCAACTCGCCTCGCCCCGCACATCATCGGTGCGCAACCCAATGGCCATGCGCGCTCTGTTCCGCCTGCGTGTATTGGTCAACCGTTTGTTGCGCGAGGGTAAAATTGACCGCAATACCAAGATCAACATAGAGTTCTCGCGACAATTGAACGATGCCAACATGCGTCGCGCCATAGAGCGTTACCAGCGCGAGAACGAATCGACACGCAACCGCCATGTCGACGAAATACGCAAGCTCTTCCTCGAAGCGACAGGTCAAAAGATCGAACCGACCGAAGATGATTTGCTCAAATACCAATTGTGGGAGGAACAGCGCCACATCTGCCTATATACGGGTCATCAAATAGGCATCGGGCAATTCATCGGCGCGGCATCGGAATACGACATCGAACACACCGTGCCGAGAGCACGCGGCGGCGACAATTCGCAAATGAACAAGACATTGTGCGACAGCCGCTTCAACCGCGAGACAAAACGCTCGAAACTGCCTGCCGAACTTGCATGCCACGATGCAATCATGGAGCGCATCAGGTCGTGCGGGTGGCTCGACAAGATCGAGGAGCTGCGCCGGCAGATAGAGCGCACCAAGGTGCAGGCGTCAACCAAAGAGATAAAGGACAACCTTATACAGAAACGTCATCTGCTCAAAATGCAGTTAGACTACTGGCAGGGCAAAGTCGAAAGATTCACCATGACCGAAGTGCCCGAGAATTTCTCCAACCGGCAAGGAGTCGACATCGGTATCATAGGTCGTTATGCAAGGCTCTATCTGAAAACGGTATTCGACCGTATTCGCACCGTGAAGGGTGCCACCACGGCCGAGTTCCGCAAAATGTGGGGTTTGCAGCAGGAGTACGAGAAAAAGAATCGCAACAACCACATACACCACTGCATTGACGCAATAACCATAGCCTGCATAGGACACACCGAGTATGACAAATGGGCGCAGTATGTCGCCGACGAGGAGCGCTACATGCGCAAGGAGGGCGAAAAACCTCACTTCGACAAGCCGTGGCCGACGTTTACCGAGGACATCAAGGCTCTTGGCGAGGAGCTGCTCATAGCGCACCACACACCCGACAACATGCCCAAACAGAGCCGCAAGCGTCTGCGCATACGGGGCAAGGTGCAGCGCAACGAGTCAGGCGAAATCAAATACGTGCAGGGTGACACCGCGCGCGGATCGTTGCACATGGATACATTCTACGGAGCCATAAAACTCCCCGGCGAAGAAAAGGAGAGATATGTGATTCGAAAGAGACTTGCCGATCTTAAACCGAACGACATCGACAAAATAGTCGACGATGCGGTTCGGGAAAAAGTGCGACAGGCCATCAATCGTTACGGGTTCAAGGAGGCCATGGCCGGCACGATATACATGAACGAGGAGAGGGGCATACCGATCAACAAAGTGCGAATATTCGTTCCGTCGATAACATCGCCCATCGACTTGAAGAATCATCGCGACCTGTCGGAAAAGGATTACAAGCGCAAATATCATGTCGCCAACGACAGCAACTACTGTATGGCCATATACGAGGGAGCCGATACCCGGGGCAGGATAAAGCGATCGTTCAAGATCGTCAACAACCTCGATGCGGCGAAGTTCTTCAACGGCAAAACCGGCCGATTCGACATCGTCGACCAATCCGACAGCAACGACTATCCGCTGAAATGGATTCTGAAAACCGGCACTATGGTACTGTTTTATGAAAATTCTCCGGAGGAGCTGTACGAATGCGGGAAAAAAGAGCTTGCAAAGAGGTTGTATAAGATAAAATCTATGGCCAATGAAGGACGTATAGTATTCCTATATCACCAAGAGGCTCGCGACGATAAATCTGTTACAGCTGAGTGCGGCAATGGGCTTTCACAGTTCAATGCAAACAACCCGCCCGCCAAATTACGATTGAGCGTTTCGAAGATAAACGCCATGGTCGAAGGTTACGACTTCGATATAAGCGTCACGGGAGAGATAACATTCAAACACTAAGCGTCATGTCGAAACGAGCACTGTTTTTCTCAACACCGTATTGCCTTAGTCTGCGCAACGGACAGATGATAATCAACACGCGCGAAATGCCCGACATGCAGCAAAGCGTACCTATCGAGGACATCGGGTTCGTTGTGCTCGAACATCAGCAGACCTCTGTCACGCTGCCGCTATTGAACGCTCTGTCGGACAACAATGTGGCGGTAATACTATGCGGCGACAACCGAATGCCCAATGCCATGTTGATGAATCTCGACTCCAATACCACGCAGGGCGAGTGCTATCGTGCACAGATCGAAGCGAGCGAACCTTTGAAAAAGGGGTTGTGGCGTCAGATCGTCGAGTCCAAGATTCGCAATCAGGCCGCTCTGCTCGACAAACTCGGCAAGGATGGCGCCAAGCTGAAGCCATATTACATGAACGTCAAGAGCGGCGATGCGGATAACCGCGAAGGCATAGCCGCAAAAATCTACTGGACAGAGTTGTTCGGCGCCGACTTCATCCGCAGCCGGGAAGGGGCTGCACCCAACAGCATGCTCAACTACGGCTATACCATACTGCGCGCGGCTGTGGCACGCGCACTTATGGGATCGGGACTGTTTCCCGCCATGGGCATATTTCATCGCAACCGTTACAATGCCTTCCCATTGGCCGACGACATCATGGAGCCGTACCGCCCATACGTCGACGAGATCGTGTTCGAGCTGCACGCCAACGGCATTGACCGGCTCGACAAGGAGACCAAGAGCCGCCTGCTTAGAGTGCTATACACCGATACGGTTTTCGGCAGCATGACCCGACCGCTCGACATAGGTCTGACCGTCACGAGTGCATCGCTAAACAAATGTTTTCAAGGTATTCAAAAAAAATTGACATACCCCCTTATAGAGTAAAGACATGTCAGAAAACCGGTTAAACGCCTATCGTATCATGTGGTTATTCGTATTTTTCGACTTGCCGACTAACACCAAAGCCGAACGGCGGCACGCAGCGCAATTTCGCAAGGCATTGGAGAAAGACGGATTTTCCATGATGCAATATTCGGTATATGTCAGGCACTGCCCGTCGAAAGAGAATATGACCGTACATATCAATCGTGTACGCAAGTCGATGCCTCCGTCGGGATATACGAGTATAATGAGCGTGACCGACAAACAGTATAGCGAAATTCGGAATTTCTGGGGCAAGGTCGAACATAAAAGGCCGGAAACACCTCAGCAGTTGGAATTTTTTTAATATATTTGCATAGAATGGAAAAATCTGCATACGAATCGACTTCACCGGAGTGCAATCGGCAGTTTACACGATGTATATTTCCTCGTAACTGCCGCATTATCAAACAATATATTGCCCGGCGTTGTGGTTTGATGTAGAAAAAGAATAACGTACAACAGCCGGCGCAAGCGTCGGAGCAACCCAGCCGTTGTGGTTTGATGTAGAAAAAGAATAACGTACAACCGAACGGTTAAAATTGTCAATTATCGAT
>CAZEXJ010000106.1:0-7173 GCA_964516585.1 uncultured Alistipes sp. | reverse complement strand
TCCCATTGCTGAGCGACAAGGAGAGGACGCAGGTGCGGTGTTTTCACGAAAAATTACATCCCTCGACGAAACAACAACCACGCCCCGCGACGATAGAGCGCGTCGACGGCGGGTCGCAAAAAGGCCGGTAAAAAGTTAAGGAGCCGCAGACGAAGGAGCTGGCGGCGATTGCGGGTGGTGTAGGAGAAGGCGGCGGCGGCACGGCGGGCATCGGAGGTGCCGCCGCGAACGCTCTGCGTTATGGCCTTGCCGAGTCCTATGCGGGCGATATATTCGTTAAGAGCGGCCGGTTGCGAGGGTTCGTAAAGCTGCTCGATGGAGTACGCCGAATGTTCGGAGCGGTAAATCGCCGCCGAGCGGTTGGAGGCTTCGCGCGAGTAGCGCACCAACGACATGGGCGAAAAACAGAATCGCGCACCGTGCTGCACCATGCGCACCCACAGCCATTGATCCTCGCCCATGCGCATGCCCTCGGGGAAGCCGCCGGCACGCAGCACGACATCGCGGCGAAGCGTCGCCGTCGACGGGATAATGGGGAAACGACCGCAGAGAGCCTCGCGACACACGTCGACGATGCCCTCGGACGACGGCACGGCGGCGGGAGTGCGGCCGCGCGACGACACTATGTCGAAGCCGGTAGAGCAGGCATCGGCATCGTAAAGCTCGATAAGCCTGCACACCTCGGCGATGTAGCCCGTAAGCCACCAGTCGTCGGCATCGAGCAGGGCTACGTAGTCGCCCGCAGCCTCGGCGATACCGCGATTGCGGGCTGCACTCACACCGGCATTTCGCTGGCGTATGAGACGCACGTGCGGCGAGCCGACAGCCTCGACCACAGCGGCCGACGAGTCGGTCGAGCCGTCATCCACGACGATTATCTCCAACGGCATAAGGCTCTGCTGCAATACCGAGCGCACGGCGCGCTCCACCTCGCGCTCCTTGTTGTAGAGCGGTATGACCACCGATATGCGGCGCGAGGTGGCCGACTGCAATTCTCGGGAGAGCTGCAATATCTCGGGGGCGTGGTTGAGCCGTTTATCTTCGGGCAGCCACTTCTGTATGTTGCCATAGTGATGCCGCAGGTAACTCTCCAAATCGGCCGGAGCCGTGAGCATCATACCGGCAAAGGGCACGGGTGCGGCGCGGCGTATGGCATCGACCGATATATGGTCTTTGGGCATGCGGACGATGTTGTAAAAACGCGTATCGGCGGAGTTGCAGCGCGTAAGTTCGCGGTGCAGCCGGCTGTATATGCGGCGCTTGCTCATCGTGAGCGTCACGGCACGTATGGCCGCGCACGACAGGATGCTCTTGGGAAATACGCAGCCGTTGTTAGCCCGGCCGAACCATCGCCACAGCCACACGCTTTTGGCGGTAAAGCAGTTGACCCAAAACTTCACGCGACGACGCTGGCGGCGCTCCAAGCGCGGGGAGTCGGGGATGCGATCGTAGGGAAATATGTCGATGTAGATACCCTCCTCGACAGGCAGCCCCACCCACTCGCTCTCGACGAAGCGCGTGCCGCGCTTGCGCACCTTGGCGAAGTAGAAGGGTGTCGACGGCTCGGTCGAAAACTCCTGCAACACATACCCCTCGGACAGAAGCGACGGAGCCTCTCGCAAAAAACGCTCGTAGTTCTCGCGCGTCATGCCTAAATCGATGTCGTCGTCCCACGGCACGATGCCCTCGAAGAAGTGCGCACCTATGGCCGTTCCGCCCTGTATGAAATAGGGTATCGACGCGGCGTCGCATACGCGCACCACCTCGCGCAAAGTGTCGAGCAGTTCGGTGTGAAGATGTGACAGTATGTCGTCGTTGTATTTCATCGCACTGTTCAGAAAAAGCTATTGTATCAGCAGGTTGCAGCCGCGTATGTCGCTGCCCGCGATGCGCCCCTCGACGGTGAAGCGTCCGTGGGCGAGCAGTCGTCCCGTATCCTGCGTGGAGATGAATGCGCACGACGATACGTTGCTCAAATCGATGATGTCCAAGCCGCCGCGCATACCCTCCGACAGGCGGTCTGAAGGATCGTTTATGTCGCGCACGAGCACCCTCATCCACGGCGGCGCGGCGAACACACCCCCGCCCGAGGAGTAGGCCTGCGAGGTAAGTTCGGCCATGCCGTACTCGGAGTGTATGGCGCCGAGACCGAAAGCATCGCACAATATTTTATGGAACTCGCTCTTGGGCAACTCCTTGCGACGGCCTTTCATGCCGCCTGTCTCCATGACGATCGTATCGTGCAGGCGCGGTGCATACTGCTCGGCCAACTCCCACAGGGCATAACTCACGCCCAACAGTATTTTAGGTTTGGGGTCGCGCTCCAAGGTCTCTATCAGAGACGGATAGTCGTGCAGAAAGAAACCTCCCGAACCGGCCGCAGCGATAAGCCGGTCGACCATATAGACCAACGACGAGCCTTCGCGTTCGAGGTAATTGGGCAGCAGGCCGTAGATGCTCCAACGCTGCGGCTCGCCGTAGAAGCGTCGGAACGACTCGGTAAAGGCGCGTTCGTAGTGAGCCAGCGACGACATCATGTGGCGAGAAGCCACACTCTGCCCCGTGTTGCTCGACGTAAAGATCTTCTCGGGCGGCATATCGCCGCAATAGACGTCGTGGGTTTTGAACAGCTCTATGGGCAGCATCGGTATATCCTCCACGCGCACGACACGCTCCGCGTCGCACCCCAACAGACGCAGCCACTCGGCATAGGGGGCGCACTTTTCAGCCTGAAAGCGAAACAGCGTCAAGGCCTCGCGCTCGAAATCGGCGTTGTCGGCTATTGCAAATATTCTGTCGGCATCGATCATGACTTCCTGTCGGCGATAAATTCAAGAATCGCTTGGGCGCACAGTTGAGGCTCCTCGATGAAACCCATGTGACCGGAGTGTTCGAGCCACACCACCGAGGCCTCGGGGTGGTCGGCGACGATCTTATCGGCCGTAGGGCAAGGTATGTAGTGGTCGTGACGTCCGAAGATGAACATGTGGCGCACGGGGGTGGAACGCAGCATGTCGTTCATGTCCTTGCGCTCGATCATGCCGTTTATAATGGCTATCACACCGGCATCCTCGGTCATCAGCACAAGCTCCTCCAAGTCGTCGATCCAATCTTTAAACCGCCCGATATTTTCAGCCGCAAAGCCGGAATGACGCACGATGCTCGCTATGGTATTCTTGCGTCCGGCACGCACTATATCGATCTCGCGGCGGCGGCGATCGCATTTTTCCATGGTATCGGCGCTCGGCGTGGAGCTTATCAGTATCACGCTTTCGAGTCGGTCGGCATACCGCTCGGCAAGCGACAGGGCGACATATCCTCCCATAGAGTGACCCACCACGGAGTAACGATCCACCCCTAAATGCTGCATGGCGGCGGCAACCGTGTCGGCCAAATACTCCATAGTGTGAATCTCGCCGCGCACCTCCGATATGCCGTGTCCGGGCAGATCGAGCGTCACCACACGCACGCTGCCGCTCAGCAGAGGTACGAACTCCTCCCATACTGCGAGCGATTCGAAGTAGCCGTGCAACAGCACCACGCACCGCTCGCCGTGTTGCGTATCGCACACATGCAGAGCTGTCGTCCCGGCCATTATGAATTTTTCAATCATCTTCAATTTCTGCACTTTTTTATCGTCTCGGCATAGAGTTGCACATTTATTACATGCAATAATAACCAAAATTTACGACATTCCGGAAACATAATCGAAAAAATATCCTCTATGTGGGCAATATATTTGTTAATCGATCTTTTTTTAGTAATTTTGGCCGAATATACTCTCAACATATCGATGATAGAGTTGCAATTCACAAAGTGTCACGGATCGGGTAACGATTTCGTATTGATCGACGCCATAGCCGGGCGGGCGGCATTGGAGGGTGTCGACCTCGCGGCATTGTCGCGCGCGGCATGCGACCGCCGCACGGGCATAGGCAGCGACGGACTGCTGCTGTTGGTGCGTGACGGCGACCGATACGGCATGCGCATGTTCAACCCCGACGGTTCGGAGGCAGGCATGTGCGGCAACGGCATACGCTGTGTGGCGCGACTCGCGGCAGAGTATGTCGGGCGCGATGAGTTCGTGCTGACATCGGGCGGGCGCAGTTATCCCGTCATGCGATGCACGCCTCTTGCCGACGGCGTGGAGACATTCGGCGTGGAGTTGGAGGTGCGCACATCGAGCCGCTTCTTCGCAATGCCCGCATCGGAGGGTGGATTCATCTCGCGCCGAATCGAGGCTTTGGACGACGATCTTCGCTTCACGGCTCTCGATCCGGGCAATCCTCACATAACGGCCGAAGTCGACACGATAGATCTCGACAGGTTGAGGCGTTTAGCCGAAAAGGCATCGATTCGGCGCGACATACTCCCTTTCGGAGTCAATCTCTCGCTCTACGAGCGTCGCTCGCCGCACCGGTTGTTCGTGGCGACATACGAACGCGGCGCAGGCATCACGCTCTCGTGCGGCACGGCAATGACATCGGCCGCCACGGCCGCAGCGCTCACCGGCCGCGTGGAGAGCGATAACGACATAGAGGTGATGAATCGCGGCGGCATGGTCGTGTGCCGCACGCACATCGACGGCGGCAAGATCGTAACGACGCTCACGGGCAACGCCACATTCGAGTGGCGCGGCACGCTGCGTTACGACGGCAGCGCCGCAGAGTACACCATAACCGAAAAAAGCGACGAACAGCGACACTGGAACGATTTCGTCGACAGCATAAAGGATAAGTTGTAACAAACAATGAAAATCGCCATTAGAAATGCAGTGTTGGTGGCGGCGACGGCCTTGACGGCCATCGCCTGCAACGTCACGAGCAAGATTCCCGAAGGCGAATATCTGCTGACCAAGGTCAAGATCGAGGAGGACAAATCAACGCCGCGCAACGAGCGCATAACGGCCGACAAGGACGAATTGGAGAGCTATGTGCGCCAATCGCCCAACAAACGCATATTGGGACTCAACTTCTACGTCTGGGTCTACAACTCGGCCAATCCCGACAAGGACAACTGGTGGAACAACTTCAAGCGCAAGATAGGCGAAGCGCCCGTACTGCTCGACATGGAGCAGACGATGAAATCGGTGCGCAACCTGCGCACCTATCTCGACACCCGCGGATACTTCTCGTCCGATGTCACCTGCCGCATCGACACGCTGCCGCGCCGCCGCGCCGCCGTAACCTACTCCATACGACAGGGCGAACCGATGCGCATCGACAGCATATCCTACGACTTCCGCGACAACGCCCTGCGCCCGATCATATTGGCCGACACGGCAAAAACGATCGTCCGACCGGGCGATGTGCTCGACATAGCGCGTCTCGACGCCGAGCGCGAGCGAATCACCGCCGACCTCAACAACAAAGGATACTACAACTTCACTGTCAACAACATATACTACTCGGTCGATACGCTTGCCGGCAACAACACCGCTTCGGTAAAGATCGTCGTGCAACCCACGCTTACGGGCTACGACGAGCGCGGTGTGGCGCAGTGGGAGAACAATGCCGTATTCCGCATAAGCCAGATCAACGTCTATCCGACATACGATCCCATGTCGCGTTCGCGCAACATCGCAACGGCCAAAGAGTTCATCGACACGACCTATTACTACGGACTCGACATAATCAAGGACCCCGACCGCAGTCCGCGCCTGCGCAATGCCGTGCTGCGACGCACAATACCCATATACCCCAACTACATCTACGACGCCTCGCTCGTCACCAAGACCTACAACGAGCTTATGTCGCTCGGTTTCTTCCGCAGTGCCAAGATAACATTCGAGGAGCTGCGCGACACCACGGCGGAAAACACCTACGTGTCGTATCTCGAAAACAATGCCGGCAACAACTCCGCCGCCCGCATGGTCGACACGCGCGAGGGTTACCTCAAATGCAACATCTACGCTACGCCTGCATTGAAGCAGAGCGCCAAATTGGAGTTGGAGGCCAGCATGACATCGAGTTTCTACGGTTTGAGTGCGACGGTCGGATACTCCAACCGCAACATATTCCGCGGCGCCGAGTCGTTCGATGCGGCCGTGAGGGTGGGTTACGAATACATGAAGGCGCAAGATGCGAAAAAACGCAGCGCTCAGGAGGTGGGCGTCACCGTAGGGTTGTCGTTTCCGCGCTTTCTGCTGCCGTTCCACATGGCGCCCAACGATAACATCATTCAGCCGCGCACGCGTCTCGAACTCTCGTTCGACTACCAGAACCGTCCCTACTATCGGCGCAACCTGACGAGTATCAGATGGTCGTATTCGTGGCAGAAGGGACAGTATTCGTCGTTCGCACTGCGCCCGATCGACATCAACTGGATCGACGTACACGACGTCGACCAATCGTTCCTCGAAGATATACACAACAAATACCTTACAAACACATATATTCCGCAACTGAGCGCAGGACTGTCGTTCTCATACGTCTACAACAACCAGCGCAACAAGATAGGCCGCAACGCCACCATGCTGCGCCTCAACGTCGAGACCGTGGGCAACCTTATCGACGGTTTGGAGCATCTCTTTTCTCAGCCCGTGGCCGGCAGCGACTACTACAACATTCTCGGCATACGTTATGCGCAGTATGTCCGCGGCGACATCAATCTGAGTCACAACATCGTATTGGGCAATAACCTGTCGTTGGCCGGACGTCTGTTCGCGGGCGTGGGCTACGCCTACGGCAACTCCAAGGACATGACCATACCGTTCGACCGCATGTTCTACTGCGGCGGCGCCAACTCCATGCGAGGCTGGACACCGCGCACGCTCGGACCGGGCAATGCACCTTATGCCGACATAGAGAACTCGATATTTCCCACTCAGGTGGGCGACATAAGGTTGGAGGCCAACTTGGAGTTCCGCTTCCCCATTTGGGGCATATTTCAGGGCGCCACGTTCCTCGATTTAGGCAATGTGTGGTATATGCGCTACAACAAGGATATAACCGAAGATCAGGTGTTCCACTTCAACCGCTTCTACAAGCAATTGGGATTCAACACGGGCATAGGTCTGCGATTGGATATCAAGTTCGCGGTGCTGCGTTTGGATCTGGGCTTGCAGCTCCACAACCCCAACCGCCCCGAGGGCGAACGCTGGATACACAATCTGAAATGGTCGAACATGGCTCTCAACTTCGGCGTCGGCTATCCGTTCTAAACCGTCGCGGC
>CAZEXJ010000105.1:0-2688 GCA_964516585.1 uncultured Alistipes sp. | reverse complement strand
TCGACATAGGTGTAGACGTAATCATAGCCGATCACGCCAAGACCCGTCATGTGCTTCACAGCACCCATATCGATGGTCACGACATTGCCGTGCTGCTGGGGCATACGCCAGCTGGTGTTGGGGTTGCCGTCGATAATGCTGTTTTCACCGCCCTGCTGTGTCCAGCCAGTGGGATTCTCGGACAAACCGACTATATCACTGGGCGATTCGATCTCGCGCAACAGACTGTACGATGCGTTAACCTTGCAATAAACGGCGGGCTTCTGCTTACTGATGGTGACCGACGGATCGGATACCTTGGTGATCACCAAAGGCAGCATAAAGGACTCACGCACCTTGGTCTCGGAAGCAAAGCTCGTGTCGCCGATCGTCAGATCGATAACTGCCTGACGTTCACCGGCCGGAATCACAATCGACTCCGAGGAGGGCACGCAGGCCGCCAAGGGCAGATCCTTGTACTCGACACCGTCGGCCTCGGCACGGGCAGCCACAAGCGAGGGGTCAGCGCCGATCTCGATGGTAAGATCCTTCGAGAGCGCACGGGTCAGATTAATGACCACCTGACGGTCGTACTGCCCCTTGGGAACCACGCCGATCGGGGTGTTCTCGACCTGAGCTTCGATCAGATCGTTCGAACCCGAAGTCTGGATGGTCACGAAAGTCTTCGAGTAATAGTCGGGCAACGTCTCGCCCACCTCGGGGTCTTCGCAAGCGAAGAGACCCGAAGCCGCAACGAGAAGCATTGCATATTTCCACATATTTTTCATCTCTTTCATTTGTTTTATTTACCGTTTATTATAAGGTGCTGAAGTCGAACTCGGGAATCCAGGTCGGAACAGCGCCGTCGTTGCAGACCAGCGTGCGGCCCTTGCCCGTAGCATCGGCAAAGGTAGAACCCTCGCCCTCGTCCATCTTCCAGTAGCCCTCCAGACCCTCAAGCGTCGGAACGACGGCCTTGTGCATATTAGCCTGCAACTGCGCCTGCGTCAGGCCCTTCGACCAAAGACGTACCTGCGCATACTGGGCGCTTGCACGGAAGTATTGGCTGCCCGACGACGCCAGCTGCATACCGTTGATGGTGATCGACGGAGCGGCATTGACCGTCACGTCGGGTTCGCCATTGACGTAGAGCGTCACCGTACCGCCAGACGAAACGAATGCGATATGATACCACGCGCCCGCGTCGAAACGGCACTTCGAGTCTACCTGCGATCCGTTGTGCTTGATCTGCAACATGTTGAAATCCTTGCCGGCATCACCGAAACGGATGTAGATCTCGCTGGTGGCGTTGAAGTTGAAGATCGCCTGGTTGTTGATGTTGAAGGAGCTCATGTTCAGGAGCGTCTCGATCGTCCAGTCGCTGGTGGTCAGATTCCACGGGTTGTTCTCCACGTCGCTGTGGGGAACATGGCGGGAGGTGAAGACAGGCACGGGCTGGATAAGCGGCTTGTCCAAAAGCAGCATCCACTGCGAGGTAACCGCAGCCAAGGGCGCACCCTCGGCCGACGTCACGCGGAACGGGATGGCGTAGGCCTCACCGTTGGGCGTATCGTAGCTCTTGACCATCACTTTGGTGGGAGCGGCGGTGATGCTGCCGGCCGGAATGACCACCTCTTTCTCGAAGGAGATGTACTCCGAAGGCAGAACCAGGTAGTTCGCGCCATTCATCTTGTTGTAGGTCTCGACAATCGAAGGATCGATGTCCACGGTGGCCTTGACGTCGTTGTCGATCGCACGGGCCATACGCACCGTAAACGAAGTCTCGGTGTCGCCTTTGACCGTCAGCGAACCTACCTGCTGGTTGGCGGCGTTGTTGGGTGCGGCCTCGCTGATGTAGACCATGTTGTCGATCACATCGTACTCCGCATCCTCGCAGGCCACGGCGGCTGCCAAGAAGCAGGCCGCGAAGCCTATTTTCCATATATTTTTCATAATCGGATTCATTTTTTGATTAGTACTCGATAACGGGGTTCAAGATACCGATAGCTTCACGCAGGAACTTGTAATTCGCATCGTACTCCATGTGATAGGTGCCGATACCGCCGATCTTACCCTTGATGTTGGGGTGCGAATAGCTGGCCATGCCCTTCAGCGACATCATACGCTCGCCGTAACGGTTGGTGAAGTTAACACCGCCGGCCGCTGCGAACGACTCGAAGTTCTCGGTCCAGATTGTCTTCGAAAGCACCTCTTCGGGGGTCTGGTAGGGGTTGCCGTTCTCGTCCGTGCCACTGAAGGCTTCGACCAAATTGTTCAAACGGTAGTCCAAGTTGCTGTCGCCGCTGCAACTGTACGCCTGGATGATGAACCAGTCGATCGCCTTGGCATACTGCGCGGGGATCAGGTAAGGCTCACCGTCGACGGCCAGCATACGATCCGTACCCGAGAGCGGGCCTAAATACTTCGAGAACTCGTCGATCACATAGCCCAAAGCCTTCGTGTTCGACGCGATGTTGCCGCCGTGGCCGAAGTTGGGCTCAAGGTCGAAGTCGAAACCGTGCCAGTCGTATTTGTGGATCGTGTCGACGATCGATTTGACGTACTTGCGCACGGCCGGCTCGAAGGTCGACTCGTCGGTGGGATCGTAGCCCCAGAAGGCGTTCACGGCAGCATCCTCGGACTGGAAGCCGTTCTCCTCCCAATTGTGGCGCACCTCCGAAGGGGTGGTTTGGTCGCCGATCGACTGAA
>CAZEXJ010000104.1:0-3972 GCA_964516585.1 uncultured Alistipes sp. | reverse complement strand
AATCTGCTTGCAAGGCCGTAAAACCCTACGGCCTTGCAAGCATTAAAACCGGCGTACATCTAATATGCTTAATCGATTCGCTTCCACGTCGCGCTCAAGGCGCGCTCCTCGGAGTGACATAGCATGGCGTTGTGCCATGTCATTCTGAGGAGCGGTTGTAAACCGCGACGTGAGAATCTCATCCATAATAACCGAGATTGCCACGCCTCGCTGCGCTCGGCTCGCAATGACAGAGCGGGGCGTGCAAGGCGCGCTCCTTGGAGTGACATAGCGGGGCATTCAAGGCGCGCTCCTTGAATAGGCATAAAAACAGGGCGGAGCACATTGTGCCCCGCCCGGGATAAGGTATAGAGTATAAACTCTTTATCGGAAATTATTTCTTCTCCATTTGAGCCTTCAGCTCGGCCAAACCTGCGATATCGCCCAACGTGGTCTTCTCGACCGAAGCGTTGATCTTCTTGACCGACGACTTGGTGGCATCGGCGGCAGCGCGACGCTCGGCCTTCTCGGCTGCGATCTCGGCACGCTTGGCCTCCTCGAAGATACGGCTGTGCGACAGGGTGATACGCTTGGTAGCCTTAGAGAATTCGAGCACCTTGAAGTCGGCCTTGTCGCCGGCCTTCAATGTCGTGCCGTCCTCCTTGGCAAGGTGACGTGCGGGGCAGAAGCCCTCGATGTTCTCTCCAAGCGAGATGATAGCGCCCTTCTCGGTAAGCTCTGTGACGGTACCCTCGTGAATGCTGTCGACGCTGAACTGGTTCTCGAAGCCGTTCCACGGGTTCTCCTCGATCTGCTTGTGACCCAAGCTCAGACGACGGTTGTCCTTGTTGATCTCCAATACGACTACATCGAGATCGGCGCCGATCTGCGTGAACTCGCTCGGGTGCTTTACCTTCTTTGTCCAACTCAGATCAGAGATGTGTACCAATCCCTCGATGCCGTCCTCGATCTCGACAAATACGCCGAAGTTAGAGAAGTTGCGAACCTTGGCGGTACACTTGGTGCCGACGGGGTATCTCTTCTCGATATCCGACCACGGATCGGGCGTGAGCTGCTTGATACCTAACGACATCTTGCGCTCGTCGCGATCGAGCGTCAGAATAACGGCCTCGACCTCGTCGCCAACCTTCATGAACTCCTGTGCCGAACGCAGAGGCTGGCTCCACGACATCTCCGATACGTGGATAAGTCCCTCCACGCCGGGTGCTATCTCGACGAATGCACCGTAATCGGCCATAACGACAACCTTGCCCTTGACCTTGTCGCCTACTTTGAGGTTAGCGTCGAGAGCCTCCCACGGATGAGGAGTGAGCTGCTTCAAGCCCAAAGCGATACGCTTCTTGGCCTCGTCGAAGTCGAGGATAACGACCTGCAACTTCTGGTCGAGCTGCACGATCTCCTCGGGGTGGCTTACGCGTCCCCACGAAAGGTCGGTGATGTGGATAAGACCGTCGACACCGCCCAAGTCGATGAACACGCCGTAAGAGGTGATGTTCTTGACAGTGCCTTCGAGGATCTGACCCTTTTCGAGCTTCGACATGATGATCTGCTTCTGAGCCTCCAACTCGGCCTCGATCAGCGCCTTGTGCGATACGACGACGTTGCGGAACTCCTGATTGATCTTCACGACCTTGAACTCCATAGTCTTGTCGACATATACGTCGTAGTCGCGAATGGGTTTCACGTCGATCTGCGAGCCGGGCAGGAATGCCTCGATGCCGAATACGTCGACGATCATACCGCCCTTGGTGCGGCACTTTACGTAACCCTTGATGATCTCGTCGTTGTTGAGCGCTTCGTTGACACGATCCCAGCTCTTCAACTGACGTGCTTTCTTGTGCGAGAGTGCGAGCTGGCCGCCCTTGTCCTCTACCGACTCCACGTAAACCTCTACCTTGTCGCCGACCGTAAGATCGGGATTGTAGCGGAACTCCGAAGCCGCGATTAAACCCTCGCTCTTGTAGCCTATGTTAACGGTGATTTCGCGTTTGCCGATCTCCGTGACCGTACCCTCGACAACCTCGCCTACGGCGATGTTCGACAACGTCTTGTCGTAAGCCTCGGTAATCTGATTCTTGTCCTGATCGTAAACCGCCAGATCGTTCTCGAAGGCGTTCCAATCGAAATTCTCGTTTGCTACGTTTTTGATTTGTTCCATAATGGAAATAAAATTTGCGATACAATCGCTCGTTAAAAGTTAAACATTGTTTTTCGCTTCGATCGCAGCCTGCGGCAGACGAACATAAGCTTGCAAATATAAGCATATTTTTGCGAATGATGAAATTTTGCGGATTTTTTTGTCGTATATATGTCGTTTATAATGGCCGATGATGCCGTTCGGGTGAAAAACGGTTTGCAGTGCGGGAAAATTATACTATCTTTGTCGAAACAAACGTTTGTAAAACGTAAACCTTTTAATTCGGATTTTAAATATGAACAGAATAATATATGCCCTGACGATATGTGCCGCCCTCTTCTGCATGGGCTGCAAATCATCGGACAAGGCGGTCAATACCACTCCCGACTCGCTCGACGGAACCGCATGGTTCGGCGAATGCGAGGATGAAGATACGGGCGTGAAGTATGAAGTCACATTGTCGTTCCTCGACGACGGGCACTGTACATGGGTGTTGCGCGACGGCATAGGGGATGTGTTCTCATCGACGGATTACACCTATGAATACACGATGCCCAACCTTACGCTCTTTGCCATGTCGCCCGGCGACGAGGGGCAGGAGGTTGCCTATAACGGTTTTGTGCTTGATAAGGATCAGGCATCGATGAACGGTTACAATGTATACACGATTTGGCTGTACGATACGCATAACAATCTGGCCGCTTCGTTATGGAAATTCTGATAACCCCTTAACAATATGGTCATGAAGAGAATAAAAGCCTTTACGGCAGTCGCGGGCGCGGCATTGCTGCTCGCGAATACGGCGTGCAATCCTCATCGCGATACGGAGAAGGAGACTATTCCCGACAGCATAGCCTATACCGACTGGTACTCGCAGGGCATCGACGAAAAGGAGCAAACGATATATTATACGCTCTCCATCGAAAATCAGATGGCTACGCTTACGGCAAAAGATGCGGCCGAGGACGGAAATATTTTGAGTCAAAAGCCTTTGGAGGTGTCGTACACCAAGCCCAATGTGCGTTTGACATTCTTTGACGGAGGACGGTTCTCCGGTTACATCATCGACAAGCAATATACTACCATGGACGGAGTAAATGTCTATGTCATGCAGCTGTTCGAGATCGATGAAAAGGGCGAGATCATATTGAACGACGAGGGCAAACCCGCCTCGACGATGATATTCTGGAAGGAGTAGGGTAGTGTCGCTCAAATATTCAACGGCGGCAGACTGCAAGTCTGCCGCCGTTGTATATTTGTAGTGCCTGTCAATCTGGGGAGCAACGTTCCAGCCCATACCCCACCCGTGGGAGAGTGGCCGTTGTAGCTTTGCTCCGGGTGGGGCGTTGAACGGTTGTCGGGCATCCCGAATATCGCTTTGCATGCTCCGCGATGTCATTCTGAGGAGGCCGCAGGCCGACGTGAGAATCTCAACGCATGGGAGCATTTTCGCAAGAGATTGCCACGCCTCGCTGCGCTCGGCTCGCAATGACATGGTACAACACCCTCCCCCGCCACTCCGAGGGCACGCCATGCTCGCCTGTATGTCACTCCGAGGAGCGTGCTTGCACGCGACGTGGGAGGGAACAAACGTCGACCATAGAAGCGACGGCTTGCGCCGTTTTACAATTCTGACCCTCCCCTAAATCCCCTCCTCGGAGGGGACTTGGGTCGCTTCGCTCCGGGTGGGGCGTTGGATGGTTGTCTGGAATCCCGGGACGTGCGCTTTGCACACCCTGCCTGTCATTCTGAGGAGGCCGCAGGCCGACGTGAGAATCTCAACGCATGGGAGCATTTTCGCAAGAGATTGCCACGCCTCGCTGCGCTCGGCTCGC
>CAZEXJ010000103.1:0-3435 GCA_964516585.1 uncultured Alistipes sp. | reverse complement strand
TAGTTGCTGTTCGATTCGGTGGAATACTCACCGCCGTTGGAATCTGTTATGAGATCGAAATTCTCCTCGAACAGATAGGGAACGGCCGTGGTGAAGCGGTGGGCGGAATAGGGCTGTATCGTGCCGACGTTGACCGCAGTCTCCACTGTGGCGTGCTCCGAGTCGAACGACAGTGTGAAGTCGGTGCCGCTCCAATCGGTGTGTGTGAAGTCGCCGAGGAACTCCATTTTGTAGACGTTCTCGTCGTTGCGCACGAACTCGGCTATCACCGTCTTCGAGGCGTCGTATATAATCAGTTTATTGAAATCCTCGCCTAAATAGTTGGCTGCCACCGTGAACTCGAAAGATGTGTATTTGTAGATCGTCGGCACGGTCATTTTTATGGGAGTCACATGCCCCGGGCGCATGTCGAGCGATACGGCGTATGTCGCCTGCTCCGAGCGGCTCGTGTCGTTGGATACCATATAGTTTATCTCGCCGTCGACAGCCGATGCCGAAGGCAGCACGAAAGCCCACAGCGTGTCGCCGGCGTCGAAACCCTCGGCGCTCTCTATGACGAGCGTGTTGCTCGTGTCGCTCACCGTGGGTGCGGCGTCGGGACGGCTCACATCGAAGCTGACGCGTCCTGTCACGGGATAGGGGAATGTCATTTCGAGTCGCGTGAACCGCTGCCCGAAGAGGTTGCGGTTCTCGGGTATCGTTATCTTGACGGCGTGCATCATGTGGCGCATCGTGGCCGACAACCGTGCCGTCTTGTCTGCCGAGAGGGCTTCTCCCGTCACGGGCGAAGCTATCATCACGTCGCACCGGGCATCGTATGCACCGCTCTGCACCGAAGGAATATCGTAGGTGGCCTGCGTGCCGGCGACCGATGTCGGCACGGGATAGATCATGAAGTAGTCGTATGTGCCCTGCTCCATTGCGGCTATGCGGCCTGAGAACAGAGCCGTCGAGTAGTCCGACGAGAAGTTGCGCAGGGAGAATCGGGCTGACTCGACGGTATAGTCGCCCGAGGCGTTGCGCGCCCAGAGAGCGATATTGTCGCCGACGCTCCATTGCGTGGTCATGCCGTCGTCGCCCAATACGGTGCGCGTAACGTCGGTGACGTCCAACCCTATCGACGTCTCGATCATAAGCTCTTCCGGGCGCCGTTCCGTATCGTCCGCGGTGTCGCGGTCGCATGCGGCCGCTGTCGCGAGCAGAGCCAGAGCGAGATATATCTTATATGTGAGATTCATTTATCTATCTTAATTATAAGTATAATATTGCGACACAAATATAGGACAAAGCTTGCGATTAAGGAAATTAATTCAACCAACGACTGGTTTTTCATAACGAAACGCGCTGTTTTGTCATATGTAAGTCCGGTTCGGCGAACAGAAAAAAGGCGCATTTTCAAGTGCGCCGGGCATTATCGGGGGAGTGGCGGGCGCATGCGGCCGGGGCGTCGAAACGTCGGGAGTAGTCTGTTCGCCGTCATTGTCGCAAGCGGCCGGCATGGCCGGCATGACTGCGGCAAAAAAGAAAAATCGTTTCATGACAGGAAAAATTTTACCAATTAACAACTGCAAGGATATGCAATATCTCTCGGATAAGCGTCGCTTAATCGACATATTTATGCCAAATTGTGAATTTGTGTGCTTAAATGCAGACTGATCATGCGCAGACTGTGCGGTCGCGTGTTTGTTTTTTCGGTAAAAAATCGCTAACTTTGAAACAATCATGATGCAGCACGACGGAAATACCGCCGCACGCACATATCTCAACATCAAGCGTCGCGACGAATTTCACGCCTGAGGGCGTGACGCGCGGTCGTGTCCCGAGGATGCGTACTGCCACCGCTCCCCTGCGCCCGATCGACGGCCGCTGCCGAATTTTCAATCTCCCGATAATACAAACCTTAAAACATTATATATTATGGAATTACCTTTTTCTGAATCATTCCGCATCAAGATGGTCGAGCCTATACGCAAGAGTACGCGCGAGGAGCGCGAGCGTTGGATTCGCGATGCACATTACAACCTGTTCAACCTCAAAAGCGACGAGGTGTTCATCGATCTTCTGACCGACTCGGGTACGGGAGCCATGAGTGACCGCCAGTGGGGCGCGCTTATGCAGGGCGACGAGAGTTATGCCGGTGCGCGTTCTTACTACAACATGAAGAATGCCATACGCGATATCCTCGGTTTCGACTATTTCCTGCCTACACATCAGGGACGTGCGGCTGAAAACGTACTCTACTCGACTATCATCAAGGAGGGCGACGTACTGCCCGGCAACTCGCATTTCGACACAACCAAGGGTCATATCGAGTTCCGCAAGGCTCATGCCGTAGACTGCACGATCGACGAGGCCGCCGACACGCAATTGGAGCTGCCGTTCAAGGGCAATCTCGATCCTGCCAAGTTGGAGCGCGTACTCGAAAAGTACCCGGCCGAGCGCATCCCGGCTGTGGTTCTTACCGTGACCAACAACACTGCCGGCGGACAACCCGTGTCGATGGCCAATATCCGCGAGGTATCGGCCATATGCCACCGCTATGGCGTGCCTTTGCAGATCGACTCGGCACGCTTCGCCGAGAATGCATACTTCATCAAGACGCGCGAGCAGGGCTATGCCGACAAGTCGATCAAGGAGATCGTGCGCGAGATGTTCTCATACGCCGATATCATGACAATGTCGTCGAAGAAGGATGCCATAGTCAACATGGGCGGCTTCCTCGCCTTCCGCGACGAGGCCTTGTGGCGTCGCTGTCAGATGTATTGCATCATGAACGAGGGCTTCATCACCTACGGCGGCATGTCGGGTCGCGACATGAATGCTCTGGCTGTGGGATTGGACGAAGGCACCGAGTTCGACTATCTCGAAACACGTGTGCATCAGGTAGAATACCTCGGCCGCAAGCTCGACGAGTACGGCATACCTTATCAGCGCCCGGCCGGAGGTCACGCCATTTTCGTCGATGCCAAAAAGGTGTTGACGCATGTGCCCAAAGAGGAGTTCATCGCTCAGACGCTTGCCATAGAACTCTATCTCGAAGCCGGTATTCGCGGTGTGGAGATAGGTTCGATTCTCGCCGACCGCGATCCCGAGACGCGCGAGAACCGCTATCCGGCATTGGAGCTGTTGCGCTTGGCCATTCCGCGCCGCACCTACACCGATAAGCACATGGACGTTATCGCCGCCGCGTTGAAGAATGTTTACGATCGTCGCGAGAGCATCACCCGCGGTTACCGCATTACCCGGGAGTTCCCTATAATGCGTCATTTTACTGTTGAGTTGGAGCCGGCTTTTTAGTGAAAATTTTTTCGTGAAAAGGCGTCATTAGCGGCACCTCAATCATTGGCGCGAATAGGCAGTACGCCAAGTACAGCCTATCCGCGCCAATTTCATGTCGGCACCGCTACTAACGCCTTTTGACGAAAAATTTGGTTG
>CAZEXJ010000102.1:0-14929 GCA_964516585.1 uncultured Alistipes sp. | reverse complement strand
GGGTACAATGCCCCACCATGTCACTCCGAGGAGCGTTTGAAAAACGCGACGTGGGAGTCTCTGCGTTTGACAACAGGAATAATCGTCCCCAACCAGATTCTTCACTCCACTACGTTCCGTTCAGAATGACAGGGTACAATGCCCCACCATGTCACTCCGAGGAGCGTTTGAAAAACGCGACGTGGGAGTCTCTTGCGAAAATGCTCCCAAAGGCAGAGATTCTCACGTCGGCCTGCGGCCTCCTCAGAATGACAGAACGGAGGAAATAGTCACCCAAGCACCACCCCTTTTTCGTCAAAAGCGGTATTATACCACGCAAACGAAGATCCGCCGGATAGGACATACTTGACGTATTTCCTATTCGGCGGAGCAAGCGCGCGGCAGTAGAATGCCGCTTTTCACGGAAAACAGCCCAAGCACCACAACACCCTTTTTCGTCAAAAGGCGTTAGTAGCGGTGCCGACATGAAATTGGCGTGGATAGGCTGTACTGTGTGTACTGCCCATTGACGAACGACAAGGAGCGGCAGTAGAATGCCGCTTTTCACGAAAAAGTATTATCTTTGTGGGCGTTTATATTTATAAGGTATGGAAAAGTACGAATCGAAACAACAACAGATACACCACTCGGCGGACAGGATATTCCCGTTATTGTCGCGCTTGGACATGCTCACGCCGGCTCTGCAAGACAAGGTGGAGGAGTGGCAGGCGGATGAAGACACATGCTCGTTCAAGGTGAAAGGATTCACGGTGAGGTTGAGAATAGAGGAGAGAGTGACGCCGAAACATGTTAAGATTGTGGGAGATCAGGGCGGCGTGCCGATAGATTTCGCCTTCTGGATACAGCTGCACGAGGTGGCGGCAGGCGACACGCGCATAAGAATGGTGCTGCATGCCGAACTTAATATGATGATGCGCATGATGATAGGCGGAAAGATACAAAAAGGCCTCGATCAGGCCGTCGAGGGGATAGCCGACGCGCTCAACAGATTTTAGACGCGCCGGGCGATTTTGCATTATATTTGCATTACAGCGGGTTGCGACTAATAATTTAACACGATTTTTTTGTTTTTTGTTGCAAATTATATGAAATAGACGTATATTTGCAAATCGGTTGGAGTAAGGCAGAGTGCGAAGAGGAGTCGAGACGAGGATACGGAGCCGCTGCCGATCTAATAGAGAAATTTATTAATTACTATTATTAAAACGGTTATAATTATGACAAAGGCAGACATCGTAAATGAGATTGCAAAATCTACAGGTGTAGAGAAAGTGCAGGTACAGGCCATAGTAGAGGCCTTCATGGAGAACGTCAAGAACTCGATGATCGGCGGTGAGAACGTATATCTTCGCGGTTTCGGCAGCTTCATCATCAAGAAGCGTGCGACAAAAGTCGCCCGCAACATCTCTAAGAATACAACTATCACCATTCCGGAGCACAACATTCCGGCTTTCAAGCCCTCGAAGAGTTTTGCCGGCAAGGTGAAGTAGTAGCGGAAAATATTTAAAATTTTACAACTATGCCAAACGGAAAGAAGCACAAGCGTCATAAGATGGCTACTCACAAACGCAAGAAGCGTCTTCGTAAGAATCGTCATAAGAAGAAGTAGTGGCAATCTTGCTGATTATAGGTAAAGCTAAGGCGATCGGGTCTTAGCTTTGCCTATTTTAATCGGTACATTGTATCAAACAGTCTATTAATGAACAGAGAATTAATCATTAATGTAAATCCAACTGAGATCTCTATCGCCCTGTGCGAAGACAAGGTGCTGGTCGAGCTTAACAAAGAGCAGGTGCAGACGGGCTTCGCTGTCGGGGATATCTATTTAGGAAAGGTACGAAAGATAATGCCCGGACTCAACGCCGCGTTCGTCAACATCGGCCACGAGAAAGACGCATTCATACACTATCTCGATCTGGGCAATCAGTTTCTCTCGCTCAAACGCGTCGTCGGCAGCTACCAACCCGGCAAACGGTCGGTCAAGGTCAATGCGATGAAACTCGAAGAGAACGTCGACAAGAATGGCAAGATAGGATCGTATCTCGAAGTAGGCCAAACTGTCATGGTGCAGATCGCCAAAGAGGCGATTTCGACCAAAGGACCGCGTCTGACAGCCGACATATCGCTTGCCGGACGCAATGTGGTGTTAGTACCGTTCTCGTCGAAAGTGTTCATCTCGCAGAAGATACGCTCAAACGAGGCGAAGAAACGACTTAAAAAGGTGGCGGCCGCCGTGCTGCCCAAAAATTTCGGCGTCATTATCCGCACAGCTGCGGCCGAGGCCAAGGATGCCGATATCGAACAGGACATACTCTCTCTGGTCGAGAGATGGGACAAGACTTTGGCTGCGATTCGCAAGAATCAGGCTCCGGCACTGCTGATGAGCGAAATGAATCGCGCCAATACCATTATTCGCGACTCGTTGAACGATACCTTCTCACAGATAACGGTCAACGACGAGGCGATGTACAACGAGATACGCAACTATGTGAAGGTCATCGAGCCTAAAATGGAACGCCTTGTAAAACTCTACAAGGGACAGGTTCCAATATTCGATAACTTCGACGTATCCAAACAGATAAAGTCGTTATTCGCAAAATACGTGTCGCTGCGCCGAGGCGCCTACCTCATCATCGAGCACACCGAGGCCATGCACGTGATCGACGTCAACTCGGGCAACCGCACCAAAGCCGAGGACAATCAGGAGCAGACTGCATTGGAGGTGAATCTGGCGGCGGCCAAGGAGATAGCCCGCCAGCTGCGTCTGCGCGACATGGGCGGCATCGTCATCATCGACTTCATCGACATGCACAAGTCGCAGAGCCGCCAGATGCTGCACGAGGAGATGACGCGCCTGATGTCGACCGACAAGGCCAAGCACACGATCCTGCCCCTGTCGAAGTTCGGACTGATGCAGATCACACGCCAGAGGGTGCGTCCGGTCGCCGTAGCGGAGACCACCGACGTATGCCCCACGTGTCACGGCACGGGACGCGTCGAGCCGACCATACTGCTCGAAAAGAAGATAGAGAACCAGATACAGCTGTTGGCGTGCGACCGCCACGTGAAATATATCAACCTCAGGATCAGCCCGTATGTGGCATCGTATATTTGTCACGGACTGTGGTCGCTGCGCAGGCGTTGGAGTTACAAGTACAAAACCAAAATCAAGGTCACGGCCGACCAGAGCGTGGGCATGATCGATGTGAACTACCTCGACAAAAAGGGCTCGTCGTTGTTGTAACAGTCCCTGCATAGGAGTTGAAACCAACGTATTATGGGCAAAATACTAAATCTTGTCGATAGCTCGCCGACACTATCGCAGATCGTCGAGTCATTAAGCCGACAAAGCTCCACCGTCCATCTCTCGCAGATGGTCGGCGGGGCTTTTTCGCTCTATGCGGCGGCAACTGTCGAACGCACGGGCGGTGTGCACATATTCGTGGCCGACGACCGCGATGCCGCGGCATATCTGACCAACGACTTCTACGCCCTGCTCGATGAAAGCTCGGTCTATTTCTTCCCGTCGGCCTACAAGCGTTCGATCACCTATTCGCAGCAGGATGCGCAGGGGGTTGTGCAACGCACTTCGGCTCTTACGGCTGTCAGAAGTTTCACGACGGGATATATCGTCATCTGCACCTATCCCGAGGCCTTGGCGGAAACCGTCGCCGACCGCCAGCAACTGCGCGAGCAGACACTGCGGCTGAGCGTTGGTCAAAAGGTCGATATCGACCACATCGTCGAACGACTCGAACAGATGTCGTTCGAGAAGGTGGAGTTCGTCTACCAGCCCGGTCAATACTCCGTCAGAGGCGGCATCGTCGACATATTCTCATACGCCGAGTCGAAGCCCTACCGCATCGATATGTTCGGCGACGAGATCGACTCGCTGCGCCGATTCGACATATCGAGCCAATTATCGGCCGAGCGACCCGACAGTGTGGAGATCATCCCCGACATGACCTCATGCGACGCCGACCGCGTATCGCTCGCACGCTTTGCCGGCGATGCCGTCGTATGGTTCTCCGATGCCGACTTCGCACTGCGACGCATCAACGACATACGGCGCAAGCTGCTCGAACAGTTGGACGAGCCAGCGACTATCAACACATTCCTCACCTCGCGCAACGCTCTGCTGTCGGATATGCAGTCGCAACGCGTTGTCGTCCGCAAGAACAACATCAAGGAGCGGCCGGCCGCAAGCGTCGTCGAACTGCACACCTCGCCCCAACCGGCGTTCAACAAGAATTTCGAGATGCTGGCCGACGACATCACGGCCGCCTCGCAGCGCGGATTCAAAACTTATATCCTCTCGGAGAACAAGATACAGTTGGAGCGTCTCGACAACATCTTTCATCAGATCGGGCGTGGCAGCGTGCACTTCGACTCCATGGCCGTCACGCTGCATGAAGGCTTCGTCGACAACGACCTGCGGCTGTGCCTCTATACCGATCATCAAATCTTCGACCGCTACCAGCGCTACCGCCTGCGCGGCGAGATCAAGCGCGACGAGCAGATGACCGTAGCCGAGTTGAACGCGCTGAAGGTCGGCGACTACGTGGTACATATCGACCACGGCGTAGGCCGCTTCGGCGGATTGGTCAAACTCAACGACAACGGCCGTGTAAAAGAGGCAATAAAGCTGATATACAAGGACAACGACATACTCTTCGTCAACGTCCACGCTCTGCACCGCATATCGCGCTACAAGAGCGGCGAGGGCGAGCCGCCCAAGATACACAAACTGGGAGGTGCGGCATGGCAGAAGCTCAAATCGGCCACCAAGAAGGCCGTCAAGGACATATCGCGCGAGTTGATAGCCCTCTACGCCAAGCGCAAGGCCTCGAAGGGATTCGCCTTTTCGGCCGACAGCTACCTGCAACAGGAGCTTGAAGCGTCGTTCGTATGGGAGGATACGCCCGACCAGCAGAGCGCATCGGAGGCCGTCAAGCGCGACATGGAGTCAGACCAGCCAATGGATCGTCTTATCTGCGGCGACGTTGGCTTCGGCAAGACCGAGGTGGCAATACGAGCAGCCTTCAAGGCGGCTGTCGACGGCAAGCAGACGGCGGTGCTGGTGCCCACGACCATACTCGCCTTGCAGCATTACCGCTCCTTCTCGGAGCGTCTGCGCGACCTGCCCGTCAAGGTCGAATACCTCAACCGCACCAAGTCGGCCAAACAGACCCGTCAGATACTCGATGATTTAGCCGCGGGCAGGATCGACATCATAATCGGCACCCACAAGATACTCGGCAAGCAGGTTAAGTTCCACGATCTGGGACTTCTCGTCATCGACGAGGAGCAGAAGTTCGGCGTGGCGGCCAAAGAGAAGCTGACGCAGATGTCGGTGAGCATCGACACGCTGACGCTGACGGCAACACCCATACCGCGCACTCTGCAATTCTCGCTTATGGGTTCGCGCGATTTGTCGATCATCTCCACCCCGCCGCCCAACCGCCAGCCCATAGTCACCGAATCGCACGTCTTTTCGGAGGAGATTATTCGCGATGCCATAGAGGAGGAGCTGTCGCGCAGCGGACAGGTCTACTTCGTCCACAACCGGGTCGACGACCTTGCCAAGATCGAGTCGATGCTCCGCCGAATATGCCCCAAGGCGCGTATCGGCGTGGGACACGGCAAGATGCCGGCCGAGCAGCTCGAACGCCTCATCATGGACTTCATCTACGGCGAGTTCGACGTGCTGCTGTCGACTACGATCGTCGAGAACGGCATCGACGTGCCCAATGCCAACACCATAATCATCGACAACGCGCAGATGTTCGGTTTGAGCGACCTGCATCAGTTGCGCGGCCGCGTGGGTCGCTCCGACCGAAAGGCATACTGCTACCTGATGACTCCGCCCGACGAACTTCTTGGCAGCGACGCTCGCCGCCGCCTGCAAGCCATCGAGGAGTTCTCCGATCTGGGTTCGGGCTTCAACATCGCCATGCAGGACTTGGACATACGCGGCGCGGGCAACCTGTTAGGCGCCGAGCAGAGCGGCTTCATAGCCGACATAGGCATCGAGACCTATCAGAAGATCATGCAGCAGGCCATATCGGAGCTGCGTTCGGAGGGTCTCGACGTGTCGGGACTCACACAGGCCGAGAACGATGCCATGCAGAACGTGGGCTTCGTCGACGACGCGACGATAGAGATCGATACCGACGCCTCGCTGCCCGACGGCTACGTACACTCGCAGTCGGAGAAACTGCGGCTCTACCGTGAGCTTGATTCGTTGCAGAGCGAGGAGCAGCTCGCAGCCTTCGCCGCGCGTTTGGAAGACCGTTTCGGCGAACTGCCTGCCGCCACTGTCGAGCTGATGAACGTGGTGCGGCTGCGCCGCGAGGCTGTACGATTGGGCATGGAGCGAGTCAAGGTGAAGAACGGATTGATGATCGTATGGTTCGTCGGCGACGACTCATCGCCCTACTACAAGAGCGACACGTTCATGAATCTGCTGCGCAAGGTCATGGCCGACGGCGACCGTTTTGTGGTCAAACAGCACAATAATCGACTCGCCATGACCGTTAGAAGAGTACACAACATAGCCGAAGGGATCGAGGTGCTGCGCGCACTCTGATTTCCGAACCGACATTTTTGCACAAAAGAATGAATCTTATTATAGACATAGGCAATACGCGGACAAAGGTGGCTGTCATGCACGATGGGAAGATCGTCGCGCAACACGCCGTCGAGCGGCTCGATCGTCTGTGGCTCGATCAACTGATCGATCGCAGCGGCGACATCTCGCAAGCCATAGTATGCTCCACGGGAGAGGACACGGTGCCTCTGTCAGAGCAGTTGCGCCGGAGGATGCCGCTCGTGATCGATTTCGCGCCGGCCGCTACGCCCGTGCCGCTTGTCAACCTCTACGACACCCCCGAGACATTAGGAGCCGACCGGTTAGCCGCCGCAGTCGGAGCCGCGGAGCTATATCCCGGCCGCGATCTGCTGATCGTCGACTTCGGCACGGCCATAACGATCGACCTCGTCGAGGAGGGAGCCTACAAGGGAGGCAACATTTCGCCCGGCGTGAAGATGCGTTTCAGGGCGCTGCACGACTATACGGCACGGCTGCCGTTAGCCGGCATCACCGACGAGCGGCTGCGGCTCGGCACCACCACCCTCTCGGCTATCGAGCAGGGCGTGATGCAGGGCGTGGCGAACGAAATAGAGGGTTATATGGCCGCGTTTTCCGAAAAAAATAAGAAAATATCAACTATTTTTACAGGTGGAGACGCGAAATACTTTGTAAAGAGAATTAAAAATGCGATATTTGCAGACTGTGAGTTGGTAGTTTGCGGACTGAACAGAATTTTGGACTACAATGCAAATAAAAATTAGACTGATATATGCCGTCGCCGCAGCGATGCTTATGCTGCCTGCAACGCTTTTCGCGCAGACAAGCAGCATCAATGCCTATTCGCCCTATTCGATGTACGGACTCGGCGAATTGGCCACACCGGGCAACGTGGCTATGCGATCGATGGGCGGTGTCGGCTTGGGACTTCGCAACACCGGACAGATCAACATGTTGAATCCGGCGTCGTTGAGCGTCGCTCCGTCGAAGACCTTCCTGTTGGATTTCAGTCTCGACGGCACGCACTTCCGCAATGCACAGCAAAAATACGCCGACAACGGTTCGCTCCTGAGAACCGCCAAGACGGCCTACAACACGGTCAACTTCCACAACTTCGCCATAGCGTTCCCCATAGCCCGCGGCTGGGGTGCGGCACTGAGTGTTTCGCCATACAGCAGCGTAGGTTACAAGGTCGGCACCACCGAGAGCAACGAGGAGATATGGGCAGACGTGGGTCGCGTGGCCTACGGCTACGACGGCGACGGCGACATCTCCGAGGTGAAACTGAGCATAGGCTGGGAGTTCGTTCGCAACCTGTCGATCGGCGTTGCGGCCAAATACTATTGGGGCAACATCGAACGCAACTACACGGCCACGGCCGTCGACATCGTAACGGGCAACGGCGAATACGCCTCGACAAAGGGCGTGGACAAATATCAGGTGTCGAACTTCAAATTCCAGTTCGGCTTGCAGTGGAACGTCATTTTCAACAACAAACGCATATTGACCATAGGCGCCGCATACGATTTGGGCGGCAAGCTCAACCCCGACAAAACGAGCTACGTGTCGACCAACAATCTGTTCGACACGTTGAACAAGTTCCCCATACGCAATCGCATCGATGCCGTCGATCTGCGCCTGCCGCATCAGGTCGGCGTGGGTGTCTACTATCAGGATCGCCGGATAGCATGGGGCATCGACTACTATTACTGCCGCTGGGGCAGCAGCAACAGCGACTACAACGAGGGGGTGACAAACAAGTCTATCGAGGTGGCCTACAACGATACGCACACGATCAAGGCGGGCTTTGCCATAACGCCCCGCACCATGGATACGCGCAACTATCTCAGCCGTATGACCTACCGTGTGGGCGCACGCGTGGGCAACTGCTACCAGACTTTCGCCGGCAGCCGCATCGACTGCTATGCCGTCACCGCAGGCATAGGATTCCCGGTAAAGCTGTGGGGCGCATCGTCGATCAACCTCGGATTCGAGTTCGGAGCCACCAAAGCCCCCGACTTTACGACGGTCGATGCCCGACGCATCGGACTCGTCAATCAGAAGTATTACAAGCTGTCGTTGGGATTCAACCTTTTCAGCAGCGATACTTCGGACTACTGGTTCCTGCGTCAGAAATACGATTAATGAAGATACTACGACAAACTGTTCAAAAAGACTATAAAACGTAAATAGAACTCAAAATGAAAAAGATTGCAACTTTTTTAATTGTAGCGGCTGCGGCTGTGGCGGGATCTAAGGCCACGGCACAGCTCGATCTGTCCGATCCTAAGTTTGCAGTATGGGGCGAAACCGTCGAAGAGCGTCAGTCGAACCTCGGTGCAAGCAATTATCTGAAAGAGGCTTTGGAGAGCAAGGATTACAACTCGGCAACCACCTACTTGCAGCAGCTGTTGAACAACTGTCCGGCAGCGCAGCAGCAGACCTTTGCGCGCGGCGTAACGCTTTATAAGAACAAGGCTGCACGCGCCAAGAGTTTAGCACAGAAGAACACCTACATCGATTCGATCATGCTGCTGTACGACCTGCGCATACAGTATTTCGGCGATCACCCCAAGAACGGCCGCGACTATATCCTCGACATGAAGGCTCGCGACATGCTCAAATATCGCGAGTCAGACCGCCCGGCTCTGCGCGCTGCGCTCAAAGAGGCTATTGATGCAGCAATCGCTTCGGGCAAGATCAACATCGACATCGTTGCCAGCTACTATAAGAACCTCTGCGAGGATTTCAGCTACGACGACAACGTGACGGCCGACATGATCCTCGACGAGTACGATCGTCTGTCGCCGCTGTTCGAGAACATCACGGCCGAGGAGGAGCAGTATAGAGATCAGTTCGAGACGAGCTTCGGCATGAGCGGTGCAGCAAGCTGCGAGAACCTCGAAGCCCTCTTCTCGAAGAAGTTGGCCGAGACGCCCGACGACGAGAAGCTGCTGGGTCAGGCCGTAGCTCTGATGTCGCGCGCCAACTGTTCGAGCGACTTCTTCTTCGGCATCACGGAGAAGTACTACACCATAAAGCCCTCGTCGGAGACGGCTTTGTTCCTTGCTCAGGGATTCCAGAACAAGGGAGAGTCGGAGAAGGCATTGAAATATCTGCGCGAGGCGTTGGCCGTTGAGACCAACCCGACGGAGAAAGAGCTGCTCTATGTGCGTATCGGTCTTATCGAGATCGGCGACAAGCACTATGCGGCTGCCGCAGAGGCAGCGCGTCAGGTGCGCAGCATCAACCCCGACAACGGCTATGCATACTTTATCCTCGGCCAGTGCTACGCCTCGTCGCCCTGCGAAGACAAACTGGGCGGAGCCTCGGTCTACTGGGCTGCATACGACGCCATGAGTCAGGCCGCTTCGCTGTTGAAGGACGAGCCTGAGACGCAGAAGGCCGCCCAGCAGATGATGAACTCTTACCGTGCGGCATTCCCCCCGCAGGAGACCTGCTTCTTCGCCGATCTGACGGCCGGTTCGCGCTACACCGTACAGTGCGGCTTGGCATCGGGTCAGGTGACCACGGTACGTTACCGCTAAACATCGAACGGTCTGGCACATTACTATCCATGTCAAGATTTTCGATCAGAAGATACGCTATGGTAGCACTCTCCTTTGCGGGGAGTGCTACATTGCTATTCTCGTGTGCGGGGAAACCGGCCGAAACGCTGTACGATCCCGAGACGCTCATGACCGAGTCGAGCGAGCATCGCACGGTCATCATGTCGGAGAACGGCCGCGTATCCTACGAGTTTTCCACACCTTTGGTCGAAGGTTACAGCATGGCAGCCAATCCCTACCAAGAATTTCGCCGCGGGGTGAACATCAAGACTTTCACCTCCGACACACTGCCGTTGGTCGATGCCACATTGCGCGCCAACTACGCCATATACTACGAAAACCAGAAGTTGTGGGAGGCCAAAGGCAATGTAGTTATATATAAGTATAATCGCAACGACACCGACACCGCAGTCGTCAGCCGCACGGAGGTCTATACCCAGCAGCTGTTCTGGAATGCCAAGACCAAACAGATATACTCCAATGTCGACACCAAGGTGCTTCAACCCGACGGCTGGCACTTCGGCGTAGGCTTCGATGCCGACGAGGCGTTGAAAAACATACACTTCCGCAAGTACAGCAGCGAGATGGAGTTCGACGTAACCGACGACATGCAGGACGACGAGGCGGCAGCCGACGGCAAGGCTCCGGCAGCCGGCAAGCCGGCGACGCAGCGCGACAACAGCAACAGCAATAACGTAAAACGTCCCGATCCGTCGAAGGCAGCGCGCGAAGAACGCAGCATCGACGCACCCCGTCCCATAAGCAGCGACAGCCGCAGAGCCGAACGGCAAGCCTCGTTGCAGGAGATTCAACACATCGGCGAAGAGTCGCAGGCCTTGCAGAACAGCGACAATCGCACTCTGCAAACGCAATCGATCAACGCCTCCGCCGCAGTCCAACGGCAAAACGCTGCACAATAACCCTACCGACATGGCAAGCGATATATTTCTCATCGTGCTGATGCTCCTCCTTTCCGCCTTCTTTTCCGGAATGGAGATAGCTTTTTTGAGCAAAAACCGCCTCAGAGAGGAGATCGACCGCAAACAGAACATCGTGTTCCGTCATGTGACCGACATCTTTTCACGCAATCCGGGCAACTACATCACCACGATACTCGTGGGCAACAACATCGCATTAGTGATCTACTCGCTGTCGATGTCGGCTCTGTTAGCCACATTGTTCAACATGAGCAATGCACTATTGGTCAGTGTTATATCGACCGTAATAGTGCTGTTCGCGGCGGAGTATATTCCCAAATCGATCTTCAAGAGCAATCCCAACTTCTACTACTCGCTTCTGGCCCCCGTAATTTACATCTTCTACATACTCCTCTATCCCATATCGCGTTTCACTACGTTGCTCTCCTACGGACTGCTGCGCCTGAGCGGGCACCGCACCCAAGCGCGTAACATACAGACCGTATTCAACCGCGACGACCTCGCAGGTTTGGTCGAAGCCGACAACGTGGAAGTGCAGCACGACGACGAGAACGACATCAAGCTGTTTCAAAACGCGCTCGACTTTGCCGATCTGAGGGTTCGCGACTGCATGGTGCCGCGCGTCGACATCGAGGCCGTCGACATCGACGACACCGACATAGAGCAGCTTACCCAACGATTCGTCGAAAGTCACTTTTCGCGCATATTCGTCTGGCGGGAGAGTATCGACAACATCATCGGATATGTCAACTCCAAAAGCCTGTTCAAGAAACCGACGGCCATAGGCGACATGTTGATGCAGGTGATCTACGTGGCCGAAACCCTGCCGCTGCAAACCATGCTCGAAACATTCATGAAACGCAAGGCCTCGATTGCGGTGGTTATCGACGAGTTCGGCGGCACGGCGGGCATCATCTCGTTGGAGGATGTGCTCGAACAGATCTTCGGCGACATAGAGGACGAACACGATGTGCAGGAGCTGATCGAAAAGCAGGTGGCCGAAGACGAGTGGGTATTCTCGTGCCGATTGGAGGTCGACTACCTGAACGAGCACTACGATTTGGGAATCGAGGAGAGTGAGGAGTACGACACGCTGGCCGGATATATCATTTATAATCACGACGGTATCCCCGCTCAGGGCGAAGCTTTCACCATCGGGGAATATCGCTGCCGCGTGCTGCGGCGCATAGGCTCGCGCATCGATTTGGTTCGCTTGAAACGGTTGAAGTAAAATTATATACCGCCGATAGGATATTGTTTAGGAAAAAATTACTATCTTTGAAAGCTAATTCGAGCCTCTTCGTCGAGTCGGTTGGCGAAACGGAGTTTTACCTCCGTTCTTCTCTGCCGTCGAATGTACAGAAACGAGGTGCGTAAACAGAACAATAACGATAAAAAATAAAAGTTTTCTATGGCAACATTAAACACTCTACGAACCAAATACGGCATCGTGTTATCAATCGTGATCGCGGTCGTTCTTTTGGCGTTCATTCTCGGCGACCAGCTTAACGCCAGCCGAGGTCCGCAGCAGCAGTCGGAAGACTTCAAGGTGGGCGAGATCGCCGGCAAGACGATCAATGCTTCGGAGTACTATCAGGCCAAGAGCCGGATCGACGACCGCAACAACCGCATCGGAGCCGACAACATCGCCGACATGGCTTGGAGCACGCTTATTCTCAACAACTTTATGGAGCCTTCGTGCGCCGGGGCGGGCATCGTCGTAACCGAAGCGGAAATGGAGCGCACGGCAGGCCGTCTGATCCCGCAGTGGGCACAGGAACTCGGTCAGTACGGTTTTTCGCAAAACGACATCGTGGCCATGGCCGATCAGGAGTGGGAGCTTCGCCGCGACGGCATCAAACAGCAGATGCTGCAATCGAAATTGAGCGGACTCTATGCATTGGGCGCATATGCCAACAAACTCGAAGTGGAGGAGAACCTGCACAACATGAACACCGGCTTCTCGGGCAAGTATGTCGAAGTGCCCTACTCGGTCATCGCCGATGAGAACATCGACGTAAGCGAGCAGGAGCTGGAGGCTTGCTACCAAAGCAAGAAACAGAAGAACCCCGGTCTCGGCAACCGCACCATAAGCTACCTCTTGTTCGATATCGCCCCCACCGAGGAGGATACGGCAGCTATCGAAGCCGAGGTGAAGTCGGCAGCCGAGCAATTGGCCGCAGCCGAGGGCGAGCAGATCAAGAGCGTAGCCCGTTCGTTCGCCGGACAGGTTACCCCTTTCATCAGCTATGACAAAATCCCCGAGGAGCAGGCCGAAGCACTGAAAAGCGATAAGATGTACGGACCGGAGAAGATCGACGATGTTTGGGTATTGAGCCGCATAGCCGAAAAGGTAAACGTTCCGTCAACATTCGCTTTGGAGTGCGCCGCATTCGACGACAAGGAGCAGGCCGACAAGGTTATGGCCGAGCTTAAAACCGTCGGTTCCGACTTCTCGAAACTCTCGACGCTCGTCGACACCTATAATCAAAACCGCGAGTTCAACCTCATGGACGAATATACGGCCAAAGCCTTCATCGGCGGCAAGGTCGGCGATGTCATAACCTATAACGAGGCAGGCAAGGTCATCGTCGCCAAGATCACCGAGTGCGGCACGGCGGCCGACTTCATACAGGTGGCACAGATCGTCAAGCAGATCAAGCCGAGCGATGCCACTCTCAATACCGTTTCGAGTCGCGCCACATCGTTCGCCAACAAGGCACAAGGCTCTGTCGAGGCCTTCCAAAACGCAGCCGGAGAGTTGGCCATGATCCCCCGCGTGGCTGTGGTCAGCCGCAACGACCGCGACTATCAGACCGGCGAACGCGGTATCCGCGGCGTTGAGAACTCGCGCAGCGTGGCCGTTTGGGCATACGGTGCAGGCATAGGCGAATCGAAAAGCTTCAATCTTGGCAACAGCATTATCGTCGCTGTTGTTACCGATATCGACAACAACGAGTTCACTCCCCGCAACGATGCACAGTGCCGCCGCGAGGTATTGCGCGACAAGAAATTCGCACAGATTGCAGCGAACCTCACCTCGTTCGATGCCGCCAAGAGCGCATACGACGCCGAGGTCAAGTCGTTCACAGGAGTTAAGTTCAACGACAACCTGCTCGAAGGCGGCGACGGCGAAGCCCGCCTTATAGGCGCCATAGCCTCGACCACCGAAACGGGTGTCGTTTCGCAGCCTGTCAAGGGCAACAACGCAGCCTACATCTTCGTTGTCGACGCTATCGACAATGGCGAGAAACTCGATGCCGACGGCATCGCCAAGGAGCGTATTCCGCTCAACACACAGCGCGAGTCAATGATGCGTCAGGCATCGGTATACGCACTCAGCGACAAGGCCGGCATAGTCGACCTGCGCGACAATCGCGTAATGTAATTTCACAACTACGCCCGATAGAGCGGGCGTCGGAGCGACATCGAAAAGCATCCGATAAATTTCATCACCCCGGGTTGAGATATACCCGGGGTGATTTTTATTATCAGGCAATTGGGGACGACTATTTCCACTCTTCTGTGTGGATGAGACTCCCACGGTCGAAGCTGCGCTTCTCCCTCGGAGTGACATTGTGGTGGTGTCATTCTGAGGAGCGCGCAGCGCGACGTGAGAATCTCATTTCCACCGACATGTCATTCTGAGGAGCAGTTGAAAACCGCGACGTGAGAATCTGGTTGGGGAAGACTATTCCCTCCGATTTGTCATTCTGAGGAGGCCGCTTGCGGCCGACGTGAGAATCTCATCCACCGCAGAGATTGCCACGCCTTGCCGCAATGACAGAGAATGTCACTCCGAGGGAGAAGCGCAGCTTCGACCGTGGGAGTCT
>CAZEXJ010000101.1:0-4978 GCA_964516585.1 uncultured Alistipes sp. | reverse complement strand
ACGCTATTCCCACCGATATGTCATTCTGAGCGGAGTGTAACGAAGCGAAGAATCTGGTTGGGGACAATTATTCCTACTGCCATGTCGAGTGTTGAGACTCCCACGTCGCGTGCAAGCACGCTCCTCGGAGTGACATTGTGGGGCGTTGGACGGTTAGCGGGAATCATGAAATGTGCGCTTTGCACGCTCTGTTTGTCATTCTGAGGAGCAACGCAGTTGCGACGTGAGAATCTCAACGCATGGGAGTGTTTTCGTTTGAGATTTTCACGCCTCGCTTTGCTCGGCTCCCAATGACAGAGTGCAACGCTCCACCTTGTCATTCTGAGGAGCAACGCAGTTGCGACGTGAGAATCTCAACGTATGGGAGCATTTCCGTTTGAGATTGCCACGCCTCGCTGCGCTCGGCTCGCAATGACAGAGTGCAACGCCCCACAATGTCACTCCGAGGGAGAAGTGCAGCTTCGACCGTGGGAGTCCCGTTCACATCACCGTGCGCGACCGTCGCACGACGCTATTCGAAAAGCGACTCTATGACGGCATCGGAGATTAAAAACCTCTCGGGAGGAATGCGCAGGCGGCCGTCCTCCATGACGATATCGCCCGACTTCATCCAGCGGCACGCCGCAGCGACCATTTTTTCGGTGCGCCCGCTTCCGAACTCCCGTTCGACATAGCCGATGTCGATGCCCTCGGCACGCCGCAGCGAGACCATGACATACTCGTCGAACCGCTCGCCGGCGGTCAGCGTCTCCGTCTCGTATTTTATCTCGCCGCGCGAATACTCTCCGGCCGACGAGCAGCATCGGCTGCGCTGCCTGTCGCCGTCGAACGAGTGCGCCCCCGCACCTATGCCCATATATGCCTCGCCCGTCCAATAGGCCGAGTTGTGGCGGGCGCGGCGCCCGGGCAGGGCGTAGTTCGACACCTCGTAGTGTTCATAACCGGCAGCAGTGAGAGCATCGTGCACCGCACGGAACTCTCGCTCGGAGGTCTGTTCGTCGACCTCGCGCATCAAGCCCCCGGCCACGCGCCGCGCCAACAGTGTGTTCGGCTCGATGGTCAGGTGGTAGGCCGAGATGTGCGTGACGCATAGCCCGACGGCGCGGCGCAGCGACTCATCGAGCACACGGCCGCCGAAGCCGTCGATGCCGAATATCAGATCGACCGACATGTTTTCATACCCCGCATCCTGCAACCGCTTCACGGCATCTTCGGCTTCGGCGGCCGTGTGGCGGCGATTCATCTGTCGCAGCACCCTGTCGTCGAACGATTGTATGCCAAGACTCACACGGTCGACGGCGGTGCGGCGCAGGGCGGCCACATAGTCGCGCGTGATGTCGTCGGGGTTGGCCTCAACGGTCACCTCCTCCAACCCGCCGCAGTTCCACAGCGCATCGGCCGTGTCGATGAGCCGTTGCAGGCTCTCGGGCGCAACGAGCGACGGCGTACCGCCGCCGAAGTATATCGTGCGTATATGTCTGTCAGTGAGATAATCCCGCCGGCGGCGCATCTCCTCGTGCATCGTTTCGAGCGTTGCGGGCAGCGAGCCGAGAGCCGCCGTGCGGTAGAAATCGCAATAGGAACAGATGCGTTTGCAATAGGGAATATGAAAATAGATTAGCGACATGCGTAACTTATGTTCGAGAGGACAAAGGTCGAAAAAAATACTCTATTTTCAAAATATTGCATAAAAACTGCAAAAAACACTGGCGCGATATTTTCATATGACAGCCGATTGCATTATCTTTGCCCGTATATCGAACAAATCTCTAATCATTATGGACGGCCGAATCGACACCTCCCGCAATGAAGTGGACTATCAATCGCTGATGAGTCACCGAATCAGAAAAATTTTGCTTATATGCAACAACTACGACAGCTATACGCTCGAAGAGGACGGGCACATAGAGTCGCAGATAACGCAAGAGTATGCCGAGTTGAATTTGAGCAACCCGCCTGCCATAACGCGCGCCGATTCGACGCGCAAGGCGTTGGAGATACTCTCCGCAGACTGTGATTTCGATCTGATACTGACGATGTACAACGTCGGTGAGATCGACGTGTTCTCGTTCTCGAAGATCGTCAAACAGCAATACCCGTCGATCGCGTTAGTGCTGTTGACCAACTTCTCGAAAGAGATCTACCGCCGCATCGACGAACAGGACACATCGTGGTTCGACCATATATTCTGCTGGAACAACTCAACCGACCTCATAATAGCCATAATCAAGCTGTTGGAGGACGACATAAACGCCCGGCACGACATCTTGGAGGTGGGCGTGCAGGCCATTCTGTTAGTCGAGGACTCCATACGCTACTACTCGACCTATCTGCCCGCCATATACAAACTCGTGTTGCAGCAGAACGGCGAATCGATCAAGGAGGCTCTGAATGAGCAGCAGCGCATAATGCGCAAGCGCGCCCGTCCGAAGATACTCATGGCCACCAACTACAGCGACGCCGTGGCACTCTATCAGAAATACAAAGGCAATCTGTTGGGCGTGATATCCGACGTGGGCTTCGTCATCAACCGCAACGATCCGGCAAAAGATGAGAAGCTCGATGCGGGAATCGACCTCTGCCGCCTGATACGCAACGACGACCCGACGATGCCTTTCCTGTTGCAGTCGTCGCAGGAGAGCATGCGCGCAACGGCCGAACAGTTGGGCGTGGGCTTCATCGTCAAGTATTCGAAGACCCTGATACACGATCTCAGCGACTACATAAGCCGCGAGTTCGCATTCGGCGAATTAGTCTTCAAAGACCCCGCATCGGGCGAGGTGGTCATGCGCGCCAACGACCTCTGCGGTCTGCAAACACTCATGCGCAACGTCGACGACAACATACTGCTCTACAACATATCGAACAACTACCTGTCGAAATGGCTGCTGTCGCGAGGCTTGTTCGCTCTGGGCAAGGCCTTCCGCGCCAAGAGCATCAACGAGTTCGGCAGCGCCGACGAGATCAAGCGCTTCTGCATAGAACAGATACGCGAATACCGCGTGGCCGTAGGACAGGGCGTCATAGCCCAGTTCGACCCCGCGACATACAACGATGCCATATGGTTCGCCCGCATAGGCAACGGCTCGCTCGGAGGCAAGGCGCGCGGTTTAGCCTTCATGAACAGCGTGTTGCAGCGTCACGACCTCTACGACCGTTGGGATGACGTGCGCGTGATGATACCGCGCACGGTGGTCATAACAACCGAATATTTCGATCGGTTCATCATCGACAACGGTCTGCAATATGTCATCAACGCCGACATCACCGACGAGGAGATACTCTCGGAGTTCGTGGCCTCGACGCTGCCCGGCGACTTGATCGAGTGTCTCAGAGTCTTTGTCCGCACCTCGCGCACACCGATAGCCGTGCGGTCGAGTTCCAAGTTGGAGGACTCTTATTACCAACCCTTTGCCGGGATATATTCGACCTACATGATCCCCCACACCGAGAACGAGGATCAACAGCTGCGACTTTTGGGCAAGGCCATAAAGAGCGTCTATGCGTCGGTGTTCTTCTCCTCGTCGCGCGCCTACATCACCGCCACGGCAAACGTCATCAGCGAGGAGAAGATGGCTATCGTCGTGCAGGAGGTTTGCGGCACGGAGGACATGGGATATTTCTTCCCTACCCTCTCGGGCGTGGCACGCTCGCTCAACCACTACCCCATAGGTCACGAAAAGGCCGAAGAGGGCATCGTGAAAATGGCTTTCGGTTTAGGCAAGAGCGTCGTCGACGGCGACGAGGTATTGCGGTTCTCACCCCGCTACCCCAACCACGTATTGCAGACCTCGACATCGAATCTGGCCATGCGAGACACGCAGCACACTATGTATGCGCTCAACCTGAAACCCGAAAAATTCAAGACTTCGATCGACGACGGCGTCAACCTCGAACGGCTCGACATCATGGCCTGCAAGGGCTTCCGCAACCTGCGGCACGTGGCCTCGACATGGGACATGCACTCGCAGCGCATAGTCGACTCGGCTTTGGCCGAGGGATTCAAGGTGATAACATTCGCCCCGATACTGAAATTCAACACCTTCCCGTTGGCCGACATCATCAACGAGTTGTTGGAGGTGGGCGTCAGCGAGATGAAATGTCAGGTGGAGATAGAGTTTGCCGCCAACCTCGACACGGCAGGCCGCCAGCGCATCTTCAACGTCTTGCAGATACGTCCGATAGCCGATAACGAGACCGTGCATACCGCCGACTGGTCGAAAATTTCGCATGACGACGCCATAGTCTACTCCGAAAGCGCATTAGGCACAGGCGCCATAGAGCAGGTGTACGACATCGTTTACGTGCGCTCGGAGGCATTCGACCCCTCGCACACGGCCGACATAGCCCGCGAGTTGACCGATCTCAACGCCCGCATGCGAAGCGAGAAACGCGGTTACGTGCTGCTTGGACCGGGACGCTGGGGATCGAGCAACCCATGGTTGGGCATACCCATAAAGTGGAGCGACATATCCGAGTCGAAGGTCATCATCGAGTGCGGTTTGGAAGACTTCAACATCGAGCCGAGTCAGGGTTCGCACTTCTTCCAGAACGTCACCTCGTTCGGCGTCGGCTACATGACCGTCAACCCCTACGCCGGCGACGGCAAATTCGATGTTGAGCGACTCAACGGCATGCCGGCCGAATACGAGAGCAAATATCTGCGCGCCGTACACTTCGACCGCCCGCTCGAAATATTCGTCGACGGCGTCAACAACAAGGGCATAATCAGATAGACAGCCCGCGCCGGCCGCGTCATGCGGCCGGCGCGATGCTTGATAGTCACTCCAAGGAAGAAGTAAGGCTTCGACCTTGGAGTGACAGTTTTTTCTGTCATTGCGAGGTGTGGCGTGGCAATCTCATCCCCGTCCTGTCATTCTGAACGGAACGCAGTGAAGTGAAGAATCTGGTTGGGGACGATTATTTTCGCTGTTCGGTGTTGTGCCGAGATTCTCACGTCGGCCGCCTGCGGCCTCCT
>CAZEXJ010000100.1:0-6979 GCA_964516585.1 uncultured Alistipes sp. | reverse complement strand
TCGTAGTACGCCGGATCGGATTTCAATTCTAAGTAACGGCTTACCGTCTCCCACGAATTGGGATTCTCTCCGTCGAGACGCGCCAAGCGTCGTGCGTCCATTACGTGTCCCACGCCGGCATTATAGCTCGCCAATATTATGCTGAGGCGGTCGCTTGTCGGGGTCGATGTGGGCAGACGCAGCATATCTTCCAACTCCGAGAGCAGCATGCCCGCTAAACGGATATTGGTTTCAACGTCATCGATCATCTCGACCGGTATGTTGAAGTGTCGTGCCACGATTGGGCGTATCTGCATCAGACCTGATGCCCCCTGACGGGATACCAGATCTTCGGTGAAACGCGATTCGCTGTAAGCTATCGCGCTCATCAATCGCCAGTCCTGACCCTGCTCGGTGGCGACTTTTCGCATTATGTTGTCGTACTGCGATATGATGCAGGGCATCTGCTCCTGCTCGAATGTCTGCTCCATGGCTATGATCTGATCGACCACGGGGTCGGAGTAGTCGACAGTCGACTCGAATGCCGTAAGCGTTACGGCCGAAAAAATTAGGAACGAAAATCGTTTAAACATAAGAATCTTCATTGCGGGCTGCTATGCGGTACAACACCCTCCGTCAGTCGTAGAATGACCACGAGATACCCATCTTGAACATGAACGGATTGAGCGGATAACGGGCAACCTGAAAATATTGGCCGTTGCCGAACAGTCCCATGTTGAGATGTTGGAATTTCAACAAAATTCTCATGCGCTTCCACTTGGCCGATACGAACGCGTCGATGTAGGGATAGCTGCCTATCTCCACTTCGCGCTGATTGTAAAAGACCGAGAGCGCAGGATTGTAGCCCGGAGCGTAATACGACGTGTTGAAACGTCCGTCCAAGCCTACCTGCACTCGCAACACGTCGCGCACCACCCAGAAGTCGTAGTAATACGACAGGAAAGCGCTGAACGCGGGTACGGGGAGCACACTCTCATCGGAGCTGAATTGTACCAATGCCCTGTGGTTCAGGTGGAATCCGCCTATGCGGAAATCCTTGCGGGCATACAGACTCGTAAGACTTACCGCCGAGCTTGCCTGAGCGGCATTGCTCGATGCGTCGTAGTAGAGCATATCGCTTATGACGCCTTGACGAAAGCTCAGTTCGAGGGCGTAGTCGGGTACGGAAAAGTCTATTTCGAAACGAGTCTCTTTCTCTTTGTCGAAAGAGTTGAACCACACATAGTGGTTCGAGAATAGATTCTCCTGCCAGAAACTCGGCGACCGAAGCTCCTGTCGGAAGCGTCCGGTGAGAATCAGGGAGTGTTTGCGGATAAAGGCTCTCAGGGTGAGGTCGCCGCCGATTGAGAGGTCGCCGCCGCGGTATCCCGAGGGATAGTATTTGGCATCGGCGTTCCAGTCGACATACCGTTTGATCTTGCCGTTTACCGCACCGTAAACATACCAGCTCGTGCGTCGCGCACGCTCCATCTTGCCCGATACGTAGTTGTTGAGCGTGAAATAGGAGTAGGTGTGCAGATCGATGCCCACGCCTCCGTCGAGCGTGCCGACTGCGCCGTTGCGATCCCACGGCTGAGCCTGAATGAATATTTTGTTGGATAACAACCGCTCCGAGATCGAGTCGCGCGTCGACCGGGGATTGATATACCAGTTGTCGTAGTATTCGTGTGTCGTAGGTATGTAGTTGCCCTCCTCGTCGCGACCGCCGCCGCGCTCGTCGGTATAGGTGGCGTAGATGTCGGAGTAAGTCTTTGTCCACGTGTTGTATTCCAATTGGTGGCCGACATAGATAGCCGACAGATCGGCTAACGAGAAATCGTACTCGGTGACGCGTTGCAGAGGTATGGCGTATGCCTGTTTGATGAAGAAGGCATTGTTGCGATACTTGTTGTGCGCCTGCGAGTTGGCCAAACGCATAGGTACGCCCGAGGGCATCTCGAATGTGGTGTCGACAATAGCCCATTCGCTCACCACGCCGCCGTTTTCGCGCGTGTCGACCATGTTGTTCATGTAGGCGGCATGCACCGAGTAGCGTTTGCCGGTGTGTGCCGCGGCAACCGACAGGGCGTGGTTCTTTGTGCGCTGCCAGTCGTATTTGCCCTTGGTGCTGCGTGCCTTGTAGGATACGTTGAACGATGTCGAGGGCGAGACGTTCTGCGAGTGTACCAGTTCGAAGTGCTCCTCGCGGTAGCGTTTCTGACCCGGTGTCTCGAGATACATGAGGTTGGTAAGCGGCGTCTTGCCGTTGTAGAACGGGACGTTGTCGATGCGTGCCGTGTAGGCATCGTAGGAGCGTGCGAAGATGAAGTCGGGCGACTGTCGGCGGTCGAACCAGTCGACCGGCTGCGACGACTGTCCCAAGCCTCCGAGAGCCATGTCGCCGACGCCGTTGCGATAGAACACGTAGTCGATGCGCCAGTCGGCGAGCGTGGTGTCGAGCGGCTCGACCTTCACGCGGTTGTAGTCGCGGTCGATCTTCCATTTCCAGTTGCGCAGCGAGCGTATCGAATCGCTGAAATAGTAGGATTCGAGCGGCAGGCGCGGGCGCCGTTTCTTCGTGGTGTCCTGATCCTCGACCTCCGCATCGGGGTTCTGTTCTTCGGGATCCTCGAAGGGATTGCTGCCATAACCTCCGTTGTAATCGGTGCCGTTGAGCTGGGCATCGCGCTGTGCGCGTGCTATATCCGCTGCGCTGATCTGTGCATGCAACTCTGCGGGCAGCCATGCGGCCGCCACGACAAGCGTTACGATAAGCGATATGATCCTCTTTTGCGGATTCATCCCAACAGTTTGTGTTATAACGAATTATGTATATACTCGTCGCGGTTGCGGAACAGCCAGCGCAGAGTCGATACTACGATATATAAAACGATGATGAACGTCACGGCGTATGTCGTGCAGAAAATAATCAACAGCAGCGACACTAAAATAAAGGCGTAGCGCAGGGCGTTGTCGCGCAGCGAAAAATTGGAGAATTTCAGCGAGAACATGCGTATGGGACTGATGAGCAGCAGCGCCACGGCCACGGCGATGACGAGTATCTGCTCCTGATAGAGCATGATGTGTCCCTGCTGGAACAGCACGGCAAGCGACGAGCAGAGCAGCGTGGCTGCCGGCGTGGGCAGGCCGCGGAACTCGGTGTGCTGCGTGTCGTCGATGTTGAAGCGAGCCAAGCGCAGCGCCGAGAAGGCCGCTATGATCAACACTCCGAAGCGCAATGCGTGCATCACCTCGCTGTCCAACGCATAATACGACTCCGAGCCGAGGTAGGCGTCGTAGAAAATCAGCGCCGGAGCCAGACCGAACGATATGTCGTCGGCAAGTGAGTCGAGTTCGACGCCGATAGCCGACGACGAGCGGAGCAGACGCGCCGCGAAGCCGTCGAAAAAGTCGAATACGGCCGATGCCACGATCAACAGGAACGCCGTGGTATAGTCGTGATACTGCAAAGCGAATATGATCGCCGCTGCGCCGCACACCAGATTGGCCAACGTCAGCATATTGGGCAGTGTAAAAAGTCTTATTCTCATAACAAATATGCGGTTGCGGTATGCACTGCGCACCCAATTTAAACTAAATATTTTGCAAAATTACAAAAAAAATTTATCTTTGCGTAGATTTAAACCAATTTAGCTCTCGCAGAGTCATGGATAACAATAAATATTGCGTGATTATGGCGGGCGGCATCGGCTCACGCTTTTGGCCTAAGAGCCGTCAGTCGCGTCCTAAACAGTTTCTCGATATATTGGGCACGGGACGATCGTTCATACGTCAGACATACGAGCGTTTTGCGAAGATCGTGCCTGCCGAGAATTTCCTCGTGGTCACCAATCGCCGTTACAAGGGGCAGGTATTGGAACATCTGCCAGAGCTTTGCGATGACCAGATATTGTGCGAGCCGATAGGCCGCAACACTGCGCCCTGCATAGCATACGCCGCCTATACGCTCCGAAGAAAAGACCCGCATGCGACGATGATCGTATCGCCGTCGGATCATCTCATTCTCGACGAGACGGAGTTTTGCCGCATCATGACCGAGTGCTGCGACTTTGTGGCCGGGCACGACGCCCTGATGACCGTCGGCATCACGCCCAGTCGTCCGGAGACGGGTTACGGCTACATACAGCGCTCCACGGGCGAGGAGGTGAGCAAGGTGAAGTGCTTCACCGAGAAACCCAACTTGGAGTTGGCGCAGACGTTCGTACAGTGCGGCGAATTTCTGTGGAATTCGGGCATATTCATCTGGACGATCGACAACATCATCGCCGCGTTCGAGCGTTATCTGCCGGAACATCATGCGCTGTTCTCGTCGATAGCCGGCGATCTGGGGACGGAGCGCGAGTCGGAGGCGATAGAACGCGTCTTCTCGGAGTGTCGTGCCATATCGATCGACTACGGCGTCATGGAGAAGGCCGACAACGTATATGTACACAGCGGCGACTTCGGTTGGAGCGATGTGGGCACGTGGGGCTCGATATATCAACACTCGCGCAAGGACCGTTACGCCAATGCCAAGTCGAACGACGACATACTGACCTACGACACGCGCAACTCCATAATCTCGCTGCCCGAGGGCAAGACAGCCGTTGTCAGCGGCCTGAAGGACTACATCGTCGTAGACACCGACGACGTGCTGATGATATGTCCGCGTCAGGAGGAGCAGAACATCAAACGCTACATCGAGGATGTGCGTTACAAGAGCGGCGACAGACACATATAACTCTAATTACATAACAGATTATCAAAATGAAAAGATTGCTATTGTTTATGGCGGCTGTTGCAGTCGCTTTGTCTGCCGATGCGCGCCACCCGATTCCTGCGTGGCTGCACGATGCGGTCATCTATCACATCTATCCCTCGACCTATAAAGACAGCGACGGCGACGGCATAGGCGACTTGGAGGGCATACGCTCCAAGTTGGACTACATAGCCGAAGTGGGATTCAACACCATATGGATCAGTCCCGTATTCGAGAGCGAGTTCGAGGATGGCGGCTACGACATCACCGACTTCTACCGCGTCGACCCGCGCTTCGGCGACAATGCCGCATTGGAGCGGCTCATAGCCGATGCTCACGAACGCGGCATTCGCGTGTGCTTGGATTTAGTTGCCGGTCACACCTCCGACAAACATCCGTGGTTCGTGGCTTCGGCCTCGGCCGAGCGCAACAAATACAGCGACTACTTCATCTGGACGCCCGACAAGCAGAGCGGCAAGCCCAACAAGAAGTTCGTCGACAACGATTTGCCGCGCGGCGGTTACTTCATGAAGAACTTCTACGACATACAGCCGGCTCTCAACTACGGTTACACCAATCCCGATCCCTCGCATCCGTGGGAGCAGGCCTACGACGCTCCCGGCCCGACGGCCGTAAGGGAGGAGTTGAAGAAGATCATCGCTTTCTGGTTGGACAAGGGCGCCGACGGCTTCCGCGTCGACATGGCCGGTTCGCTCGTGAAGGGCGACGACAAGGCTCAAAGCGGCATACGCCGTCTGTGGAGCGAACTGTTCGACTGGGTAGAGAAGGAATATCCCGAGGCTATACTCATGTCGGAGTGGTCGCAGCCGCAATACTCGCTCGATGCCGGCTTCGACATCGACCTGATCATACACAACGGCCGCGGCAACAAGCTCTACCGCACGCTGTTCACGCAAACGGCCAACGACGGCACGCCTACACCCTGTTATTTCGATCCGGCCGGCAAGGGCGAGTGCCGCACCTTCGTCGACGACTATACGGCCATGCTCCGCGAGACGGCTCACACCGAGGGTATCGCCGCCATGCCGACGTGCAGCCACGATATATGGCGTCTCAACCGCTTCGAGCGTTCGTCGCCCGAAGTGTTGAAGACCATGCTCACATTCTTCTGCACCATGCCGTGGACGCCTATCATCTACTACGGCGAGGAGATCGGCATGCGCAACATGGAAGATGCACCCATAAAGGAGGGCAGCTTCTCGTCGCGCAACCGCTCGTCGTGCCGCACACCTATGCAGTGGGATTCCACCGCCAATGCCGGCTTCTCGACAGCTGCTGCCGAGGCGCTCTATCTGCCAGTCGACCCCTCGTCGGATCGTCCTACGGTCGAGGCGGAGCAGCACGACCCGGCCTCGGTTCTCAACTATGTCAAGACCCTTATCGCCCTGCATAAGTCGACTCCGGCATTAGGTGTCGACGGCTCGTGGCGTTTTCTGAGCGATCCCGACCAACCCTATCCTATGGTCTACATGCGTGAGAAAGACGGCGAGCGTTATATAGTTGCTCTCAACCCGAGTTCTAAGCGTGTGTCTTCGACATTCGGTCTCGAAGCCGTGCGTGCGTTCGAGGTATGCACCACAGCCGAGGGCAGTGCGAAGTTCATCATCGCTCCGGCCAAAAAACGCAACACGGTCAAGTTGCAGCCTATGTCGGCGGTTGTGTATAGAATCGAATAAATTTTCCGTGAAAAGCGGCATTCTACTGCCGCGCACTTGCTCCGCCGAATAGGTAGTACGCCGAGTACAACCTATCCGGCGGATCTTCGTTTGCGTGGTATAATACCGCTTTTGACGAAAAATGGGGTTGTGGTGCTTAGGTGACTATTTCCTCTGTTCTGTCATTCTGAGGAGCGTTTGAAAAACGCGACGTGAGAATCTCTGTCACACACGAGATTGCCACGCCTCGCTGCGCTCGGCTCGCAATGACACAGTACAACGCCACGCCTTGTCACTCCGAGGAGCGTGCTTGCACGCGACGTGGGAATCTCAGCACTCGACATGACAGTGGAAATAGTCTCCAAAGAACCACTCCTTTTTCGTCAAAAGCGGTATTATACCACGCGACGACGGAGTGAGGCGATGGGCTGTACTGGCGTACTGCCCATTGTCGAGTGACAAGGCGCGGAAGTAGAATAGTATTTTTCACGGAAAAGAACCGCATTTTTCGTCAAAAGCGGTATTATACCACGCAAACGAAGATCCGCCGGATAGGTTGTACTTG
>CAZEXJ010000099.1:0-2637 GCA_964516585.1 uncultured Alistipes sp. | reverse complement strand
GAATGCATATGCCCTTGGCCTTGGCCAAGAACTATCAGAACGACAACGACTCGGTATACCGTCTGTTCTACGACACGATCAAGGGCGGCGACTACCGCGCCCGCGAGGCCAACGTATATCGTTTGGCCGAGGTGTCGAACCTTATTATAGACCAGTGCGTGGCTCAGGGCGTTCCTTTCGCCCGCGAGTACGGCGGTCTTTTGGCCAACCGTTCGTTCGGCGGCGCACAGGTATCGCGAACATTCTATGCCCGCGGTCAGACCGGACAGCAGCTGTTGTTGGGCGCATACGCCGCATTGAACAAGGAGATCGCAGCCGGAACGGTGAAGTCGTATCCGCGTCACGAGATGTTGGACATCGTTATCGAGAACGGCGAGGCTCGCGGTATCATCGCGCGCAACCTCGTGACGGGCGAGATCGAGCGTCACGGAGCACACGCCGTAGTCCTCGCCTCGGGCGGTTACGGCAATGTCTTCTTCCTGTCGACCAACGCCATGGCATCTAACGGCTCGGCCGCATTCCAGTGCTATCGCAAGGGCGCAGGCTTCGCCAATCCCTGCTTCACGCAGATTCACCCCACGTGTATCCCCGTTCACGGTACGCAGCAGTCGAAGCTGACGCTTATGTCGGAGTCGCTGCGCAACGACGGCCGCATCTGGGTTCCCAAGAAGAAGGAGGACGTGGAGAAGCTGCGCAAGGGCACGCTCAAACCGTCGGATATCAAGGAGGAGGATCGCGACTACTACTTGGAGCGTCGCTATCCGGCCTTCGGCAACCTCGTGCCGCGCGACGTGGCTTCGCGTGCCGCCAAGGAGCGCTGCGATGCCGGCTTCGGCGTAAACGAAACGGGTCTGGCCGTGTTCCTCGACTTCAAGACCGCTATCGAGCGTTTGGGCAAGGAGGTCATCAAACAGCGTTACGGCAACCTCTTCGACATGTACGAGGAGATCACCGATACCAATCCCTACGAGCAGCCGATGCAGATATTCCCCGCCGTACACTACACCATGGGCGGTATCTGGGTCGACTACAACCTCATGACCACGATCCCCGGTCTCTACGCTATCGGCGAGGCCAACTTCTCGGATCACGGCGCCAACCGTTTAGGCGCTTCGGCTCTTATGCAGGGTCTGGCCGACGGTTACTTCGTGCTGCCATATACTATCGGCGACTATCTGTCGCACAAGATTCAGGCTCCGAAGGTCAATACCGACACCCCGGCATTTGCCGAGGCGGAGAAGTCTGTCAAGGATAAGATTGCCAAGCTGTTCGCCATTAAGGGCAAGCAGTCGGTCGACGATATCCACAAGCGTTTGGGTCACATCATGTGGGAGAATGTCGGCATGGCTCGCACCAAGGAGTCGTTGGAGCGTGCTATCAAGGAGATACAGGCTCTGCGCAAGGAGTTCTGGGCTGATGTGAAAGTGGTCGGTACGGCCGACAGCTTCAACGTGGAGTTGGAAAAGGCGCTGCGTTTAGCCGACTTCCTCGAACTGGGTGAGCTTATGGCTCGCGACGCACTCATGCGTGAGGAGTCGTGCGGCGGTCACTTCCGTTCGGAGCACCAGACCGAAGAGGGCGAGGCCAAGCGTGACGACGAGAACTTCGTATATGCGGCCGTTTGGGAGTACAAGGGCATGGACAACGAACCTGAACTCACCAAGGAGCCTCTGAACTTCGAGTTCGTACACCCGGCACAGCGTAACTACAAAGACTAACCTTTTTCGACGTTAAACTTTATATTTAGAATCAGACTATGAATTTTACATTAAAGATATGGCGTCAAAAGGACGCTAAATCACACGGAGCGTTTGAGACCTACAAAGTTACGGATATATCGCCCGACACCTCGTTCCTCGAAATGATGGATATTCTCAACAACAACCTCATTCACGAGGGCAAGGAGCCTGTGGCTTTCGACCACGACTGCCGTGAGGGTATCTGCGGCATGTGCTCGCTGCATATCAACGGCCATGCACACGGTCCCGAGCAGGCCGTGACGACATGCCAGATCTATATGCGCAAGTTCCGCGACGGCCAGACTATCGTCATCGAGCCGTGGCGCTCGGCCGCTTTCCCTGTCATCAAAGACTTGGTTGTCGACCGCGGCGCATACGACAAGATTCTGCAAGCCGGCGGTTTCGTGTCGGTGCGCACCAACTCTGTCCCCGACGGCAATGCCATACCCATACCCAAGAAGGATGCCGACGAAAGTATGGATGCTGCCGCCTGCGTAGGCTGCGGCGCCTGTGCCGCCACCTGCAAGAACGGTTCCGCCATGCTGTTCGTCGCAGCGCGCGTATCGTCGTTGGCCAAGCTGCCGCAGGGTCGCGTCGAGGGCGCACGCCGCGCCAAGGCTATGGTCGCCAAGATGGACGAATTGGGCTTCGGCAACTGCACCAACACGGGAGCATGTCAGGCCGAGTGTCCCAAGTCTATCTCTATCGCGCATATCGCCCGCCTGAACAGAGAGTTTCTTGCGGCAAAGTTTGAGGATTGATAGAGTCCCTTTTTAGCGACTTTTTCGTGAATTTTTCGTGAGAAGCGGCATTCTACTGCCGCGCGCTTGCTCGCCCGGATGGGAAATACGTCAGTATTTCCCATCCGGGCGATCTTCGTGTGCGTTCATTTCATGCA
>CAZEXJ010000098.1:0-6298 GCA_964516585.1 uncultured Alistipes sp. | reverse complement strand
CAGGTGCGGCATTTTGGCAAGATCGAACGTGAAGTTTTCGTTCTGAATCGTGCGGCCTATCACCACCGGCAACTCGGCCTTGGAGTTCTGAAACTCCTTCGAACATATCGCCGAATACATCGACACGATCTGTTTGGTGCGATTGGGCACTTCGATGCCGATCGTGCCGCGGCCGGGTATAGGTGCGATGATACGTATGCCGAGTGCTTTGAGACTCTGTGCTATATCGTTCTCCAAACCCTGAATCTTCGATATTTTGACGCCCTGCGCCTGCACCATTTCATAGAGCGTGACCGTAGGTCCTACCGTCGCGTGCATGTTGACGATGGGTATGCCGAAGTTCTGCAATGTCTCGCGAATCTTCTCCTTGTTGTCGAGTATCTCGCGTTCGTCGATCTCCGCCTTTGACTTGTAATCGACCAACAGCGACGGTACGGGCGCGCGATAATAGAACAGATCGCGCATAGGGTCGTAAAGGTCGCTGTCGATATCCTCCTCGTCGACCTGCTTGACGGCGTTGGCCTCGACCGTGATAACCATACGCTCCTTATCGGGGTCGTCGTCCGCCTCCGCAGGCGTCGGCGCGCCTGTGTTTTCGTGCGCGACATCGCCGTGAGGCGTATCGAGCGTTGCGGCATCGCCCGTAAGCGGAGTCTCCGAGCCGAGCAGCGACGCGGCCTCCTCTGCCGATACATGCGGTTGGACGACCATTCTGATCTCGTCGTCATCGCGCATGCGCTCATCGACTCTGTCGGCGCTTTCGACGATCTGTTCCTCAGGCTCCTTGAACGGATATGGGTCGTGCGCATCGCCATCCGCGCTCTCTTGTCTTGCTGCCGAGGACTCAGCATCCGATTCCGACACTGCCACCATAACCATCTCGTCGCTACCGGCCACAGGCCGCTGCGGCTCGGCATCGCTGCGCTGCCACTCCACACGCGGCGGCATATCATCCTCTGTGGGCACCGGTTCACGCGAAACGGCATCATCGTCATCGCTTTCAGCCGCCGGCTCCGCAACCGTCGCATTGCGGCGTCGCATGCGCGACCACAACGACATAACGATGCGGCCGCCACCGTCGGCAACGCTCTCGCCTGCCGAATTGACCCGCTTGATAAAGTTGCGGTTGATGAATACTCCCGTCAGGATCCAGCCCGACACGATAACTAAAAGCGTACCTACGCCGCCGATCTTCGACCCAAGCCAACGGTTCATAGCTAAACCGTACTCTCCGCCCCAGCCCGAGCCGAACATGTCCCAGCGCACGCCAAACAAATAGGCTAACGTCAGCGAACCCAACAGCAGGATCATGAACGAACTGAGTGCAAAATGATTCAAGCGCAGAGGTTTATAGCGGAATATACGCCAACCGGCAACCGATATGACCGCCGGAATGACAAGAGCAAACAGCCCGAATCCGCGTCCGACCAACATATCGGCGACACCTGCTCCGACACCTCCGCACACGTTGCGGAACGTGACCGGTATGCGCGGATCAGCGGCAGCCGACGGATTAAGCGCACTCATATCCTCCTGCCAGTAGAAAAAATAAGAGAGTATCGAGCAGAATGTGAACAATCCTGCCGCAAGTATTACGAATCCGGTGATCCAGCGTATGTTATCCCTTGTCGTCGACGGCTCGGCCGTCTCGGGGGTATCCGTTCTGTTTTTCGACATAATATATGTACGATAATATGAGCGAAGTTACTATATTTTTTCCACATATTCAAATCGGAGCTGCGTTTTGCACTCTGCACCGGCTTACAGCCTCAACGCTTCACTCCATCGAACGCCTTAGCCTCCAAACGCATGCGGTAGTCATCGTCGGCAAAGCTCAAAAAACGGTATTGCGGCCGATGACTGTCGCCGGCACGCAGCGACATCTTGTCGAGCAGGTTGGCCACACGACGCGCAACAGCCTCGCCCGAGTCGATGACAGTCACCCGGCGGTCGCCTACGACACGTTCTATCTGATGCCGCAAAAACGGATAATGCGTACACCCCAGAACGATGTAATCGGCACCGCGCGCCAGCATCGGTTCCACGACGCGGCGCACCGACTCCAAGGCTTCGGGCGTGTCCTCTCTACCCTGCTCCACGATCTCGACGAAACCCTCGCCAACGGCCGTCACGACCTCCACATCGGAGGCATAACGCTCGGCCGTGCGATGAAACATGTCGCCCGCCAAACTGTGTGCGGTGGCCAATACCCCCACACGACGCGTCACGCTGCGTTCGCAAGCCGGTTTTATTGCCGGCTCCAATCCGACGATCGGCACCTCCGGCCAACGATGACGCAGCGTATCGATAGCCGCCGCCGTGGCCGTATTGCACGCCACGACGATCATCTTGCACCCCTCCGACAAGAGGTGCTCGACGGCTGCCTCGGCAAATATCGTGATCTGCTGCTTCGACCGTCCGCCGTACGGGCAGTTCTTGCCGTCGCCGAGATAGGTCAGCGACTCGCTGGGCAATCGGTCGTACAGCTCGCGCCATACCGACAAACCGCCGAATCCCGAATCGTACACCCCTATGGCTCCGTTATTCATTTTCAGTCAAATATCTTATTATGCACTCGACCGCCTCCGCATCGCTCATCGCATTGCAGTCGACGATCTTATGCGCCTGCATATAGAATGGTTCGCGTTCGGCCATATTGCCATGCATGAATGCGAGCAGCTCCTCGTCGTTCAGTCCGCGGAACTTGGGGCGTCGCTGCCGGCCGTATGGCGTCAGACGCGATATAATCTGCTCGGGCGTGCGGCGGATATACACCGTCATGCCTGCCGAGTTCATCAGCGCCATATTGTCGTGCCACACGGGCAGACCGCCGCCAGTCGACACCACGGCATCCTCGCCCGAGGCGGCGCACTCGGCTATCAGCTCGCGCTCCATGCGTCGGAAGTGTTCTTCGCCCTCGTAACAGAATATGTCGGCCACCGATGCCCCCTCGCGCCGCTCGATCTCGGTATCGGTATCGATGTATCGCACCGACAAGCGGCGGGCGATCTTGCGCCCCATAGAACTTTTGCCGGAACCCATATATCCGATCAGGAACAGCAACATGGCACCACTCGTTTAGAACAGGTTGAGTTGTTCGGGCGAGAAGTCGTCGTCCGACTCGTCCACCCTGCTGTAATCAACGCCGGTCGTATCGCCTATGTCTCCGGCCAGCATATCGCCCGGATCGAAGCCCGTCCTGCGCGCTTCGGCATCGGAGGTCTCGTTGGCCGTTTCGGCCTGTTCGGGGGCTTCCGGCTCTTCCGGCTCCTCCGGTTCCTCGGGTTCGATAAAGGTCAACGACTCCACATCGTAGGTGGTGATGCGCTTGCCCTTGGCACGGTGACTCTTTATGCCGATGAACTCGTCGACCTGCAATATGTCCATCGGACGCGATGCATTGGCTCCGCCGTAGACCACGGCCAACTTCGCTCCGGCCTTATCGGTAACGGCCACGAAGCGCATGCCTGTCTCGTCGAGGAAATACTGCATCTTGTCGCTCTGTTCCAATTCGAAGCGTTTCATGTAGTAGTAATGCTGCTCGTCATCGTAGTAGCAGAGCGCATACACCTTGCCTGCGGAGAACTTCTCCACGCGCACCGTCTCGTCGGGGAAGTGCTGCCCAAGATCGAAGCCCGTAATGTAGTATTGATTCTTCGATGTCCATACAACGATCCGATCGTCGCCCTTGAACTCGCCCAACAGCAGGCCGCGCCCCTCGGTGTTGAGTCGTCGTATATCCTCGTCGAACCATATGTTCTGACCGCCGAGCGTCGAGGTGCCGCGCTCCTTCAATACGATCTTGTGTATGCTGTAACGGGAGAACAGATTGCCCTGACTCTGGCGCCCCTTGATTGCCAACGTCGAGAAATCGAGATCGGTGATGACGCGTTTCAGACGCGGACGCGGTTTGAAATATACCTTCAATATCTCGGCCTCGCCGTTGGGGTTGACCGACATGTAGAGTATCTCGCTCTTGTCGGCGCCCTTGGTCATGTTGTACTCCTTGTCGCGCGTAATACCCTTAATGGCACAGCGTTTCATCATTATAGGACCGTTCTTGCCGTCGCGATAGAGCACATTGTAGATCGTGCGCTCGTCGTTGCGCTTGAACACTCCTATATAATATATGCCCTTGTCGAAAAAGTCCTTTTCGCGAATCTTCTTGATGATGTAGCGTCCGTCTTTCAATATGATTATAACGTCGTCGAGATTCGAACAGTCGCACACATACTCCGCGTCCTTCATGCTCTTGCCGAAACCGAAGAAGCCCTCGGCGCGATCGACATAGAGCTTGGCATTGGTCGACGACACCTTCCACGCCTCTATCGTGTCGAACTCGCGAATCTCGGTGCGACGCTCGCGGCCGGCGCCGTATTTCGACTTTATGCGCTCGTAATAGGCTATCGCATAGTCGGTCAGATGTGCCAGATCGTCTTTGGTCTGAGCTATATCGGACTCTATCTGTTTGATCTCCTGATCGGCCTTATCGGAATCGTAGCGCGATATGCGGATGAACTTCAACTCCGTCAGCCGCTGCACGTCGGCGAGCGTAACCTCTCTGCGCAACAGTTTCTTGAATGGTTCCAGACCTTTGTCGACAGCGGCGTATGCCTCCTCGCGCGACCTGCAACCCTCGATCAACTGGTAGAGTTTGTTCTCGATGAATATGCGCTCCAACGACGCAGCATGCCAAGCCTCGTTCAACTCCGCGAGTTTGATCTCCAACTCGCGCCCCAGCAGCTCGCGCGTATGGTTGGCCGAGCGGCGCAGGATCTCGCTAACGCCGATGAATACGGGCTTGTCGTCACTGATGACGCAGGCATTGGGCGAGATCGACACCTCGCAGTCGGTGAAGGCATAGAGCGCGTCGATAGTCTTGTCGCTCGACTCGTCGGCCGCGACCTGAATTATAATCTCCACCTTCTCGGCCGTGTTGTCGTCGACCTTGCGTATCTTGATCTTGCCCTTGTCGTTGGCCTTGATGATCGACTCCTTGATCGACTCGGAAGTGGTGGTAAAGGGTATCTCCGTGATTGCAAGCGTGCGCTTGTCGATCTTCGATATGCGGGCGCGAACTCTCACCGATCCGCCTCGCAGACCGTCGTTGTAACGGCTCACATCCATTATGCCGCCCGTCGGGAAATCGGGATACAACTGAAACTCCTCGCCGCGCAGATAGGCTATGCAGGCGTTTATCAGCTCGTTGAAGTTGTGCGGCAGAATCTTCGACGCCAAACCGACGGCAATACCGTCGGCACCCTGCGCCAGAAGCAGCGGGAACTTGACGGGCAGAGTCACAGGCTCCTCCTTGCGGCCGTCGTAGGAGCGCATCCACTCCGTGGTCTTTTTGTTGAATACCACCTCGTTGGCAAATTTCGACAGGCGCGCCTCGATATAACGCGCAGCGGCAGCCTCGTCGCCCGTAAAGATATTGCCCCAGTTGCCCTGCATGTCGATCAGAAGGTTTTTCTGTCCAAGCTGCACCAGCGCGTCTTTTATCGAGGCATCGCCGTGAGGGTGGTACTGCATGGTCTGGCCGACGATGTTGGCCACCTTGTTGTAACGGCCGTCCTCGACGACCTTCATAGCGTGGAGAATACGGCGCTGCACCGGTTTTAGTCCGTCTTCAAGATGCGGAACGGCACGTTCCAGAATCACATACGAAGCATAATCCAGAAACCAGTTCTTGTACATGCCGGTCAACTTGCGCACACCGCTCTCGTCGGAGGTCAGACGGTCGTATTTGCCCGTCGGCGACGGCAAGGTCTCCGCAGAGGTCTCCGCAACCGCCTCGTCAGCCGTCTCTTGCATATCCTTATCTTTCATATCTTCCATAGCCGCTCAGTTAGATCATGTCTTCGATCATATCCTCCTCGATGCGCAGGTTATCCATGATGAAGCCCTGACGATCGGTCGTATTCTTTCCCATATAAAACTCCAACAGGTCGTGTACCGGGTCGTCTTTCGTCAGACGCACTCTGTCGAGACGCATGTTCTCGCCGATGAACTCCTTGAACTCCTTGTCGGATATCTCGCCCAAACCTTTGAATCGCGTGATCTCGGCCGATGCGCCGCACTTGCCGACGGCGGCCGCACGCTCCTCCTCCGAATAGCAATAGTAGGTATCTTTCTTGTTGCGCACACGGAACAGCGGCGTCTGCAAGATGTAGAGGTGTCCCAAACGTATCACATCGGGGAAGAATTGCAAAAAGAACGTCGTCAGCAGCAGGCGTATATGCATGCCGTCGACATCGGCATCGGTCGCGATTATCACCTTATTGTATCGCAGGCCGTC
>CAZEXJ010000097.1:0-2435 GCA_964516585.1 uncultured Alistipes sp. | reverse complement strand
AAGACCAAAGTCTATTCGGACGACATCATGCAGTTCAACGGCTGGGATACCAACGCACCTTGGTCGGGCGGTTTTTCGACCAATTTCTCGTGGAAGGGACTCGGCCTGAATATGGACTTCTCGTGGGTTGGTTCCCGTTACATCTTCATCAACGAGCGTTACTACACGATGAACCCCACGGGCCAGTTGTTCAACAGCAACTTCGAGAAGCGGATGCTCAACATGTGGACGACTCCCGGACAGATTACGGATATTCCGAAGTACGGTACGCAATTTCAGTTTGATACCAGTACTTACTCCAATGCTTCGTTCATCCGTTTAAAGAACATTTCGCTGTCGTACACTTTCCCGCAGTCGTTGATTCGGAAGAGCGGCTTCCTGTCGGGGTTGAAAGTCTATGTTACGGGCCGCAACCTGTGGACGATTACCGATTTCGCCGGCTACGACCCTGAAGTCGGATACGCAAACGCTACGCAAGGCATGTACCCCAACTCGCGTCAGATCGTATTCGGTGCCGAATTGACGTTCTAACCACAAAAACAGTACGAGATTATGAAAAACACGAAAATAATTCTTGCTTCGCTGTTCGCCGGATTCATTGCGACGGCCTGCAGCTTGGACAAATTTCCCGACACGGCCATCAACACGACCGAAGCGATGGAGAGCGTCACCGACTGCCAATCGTTCCGCAACGGGCTCTATTCGGGAATGAAATATGCTTTCACGGGTGCGTTTGTCTATGCTCCCGAATTGCAGACGGACCTCTACCATGCCGTGAAGAACTTCGGTAACTTTGAGGGCGCCTTCTACCACTATTCCGTAACAGCATCCGAAGGCGTGGCCTCGACGGTGTGGTTCGGGGTGTACGGCTACATCGCCAATGCGAACTTCCTGATCGAGGGCACGCAGAAACTGCTCGCCGCAGGGACGCTGAGCACGGCGGACGCCGCATTGGTCGAACAATATTACGGCGAAGCCTGCTACATCCGTGCGCACATGTATTACAACCTGGCGCAATACTTCTGCGAAGACTACGACCCGGATACGGCTGCCAACAAATACGGCGTTCCGGTCGTAACGAAGTACGAGCCGACAGGCGATTCGAGCAAATATCCTTCGCGCGGTTCGCTGGCCAAGACGTTCGAGCAGATCGTAGCCGATTTGGCCGAAGCTGAAAAATACATCCATGCCGAAGGCGCGCCTAATTCGGCTTACGTGACGGCCGATGTCGTCGCCGCCTTGCAGGCTCGTGTGGCGTTGACCATGCACGATTACGATAAGGCGTTGATGAAGGCCAAAGGACTTATCGACGGCGGTGTCTATCAGCTCGTTGATAATGCCTCCGAATATGCGGAAGGCTGGGTGAAGGACAACCTCAAAGAGACGCTGTGGCAGGCTGCCATGACCGGCCCCGACGACACCGGCAACGCATTCCCGTATTTCATCTACAACACGTCGGGCGAGGAGGGCGAAGACAATCCGCAGTACATCCCCGAAGATTGGGTGTTGGCACTCTACGACAAGACGAACGACATCCGTTACAACAGCTATTTCGACGAACGCGAAATCCAGTCGCCAGTTGCGGGCCGTCTGACCCTCTTGGTGAAGTACCCGGGCAACCCGTCGCTCTACTCAGCCGTGACGAACTACAAAAACAAGCCCAAAATTTTCCGCATCTCGGAAATGTATCTGATTGCGGCCGAAGCTGCGGCCAATAAATCGGGCTCTGAGGTCGTCGCCAACAAGTACCTGAACGATTTGCGTGCAAAACGTATCGCCGGTTGGGAAGACAAGAGCTATTCGGGTGTCGAACTGATGAAACAGATTCGCGAAGAACGTGTCCGCGAACTCTTCGGCGAGGGCTTCCGGCTCTTCGACTTGAAACGCTGGCACATGGGCTTCACGCGTTCGGCCGGCCAAAATCCCGACTTGGTGATGCCCGGTACCGATTATGCCACCTGCACGCGTCCGGCCGATGATCCGTTCTTCTTGTGGCCCATTCCGACCGACGAGATTCAGGCGAATCCCCAAATCGAGCAGAATCCTGCCTACACGTTGCAATAGTTCACGTCAAACATTAAATCTGAAAAAATGAAAATGACCAAATATATCTCGGCATTTGTCCTCCTGTTCGCCGTACCGGGCTTGATGAGTTCGTGCGAGGACGACAAGGGGACGGGTGCAGGCGATGCAACCATCGGGTTTGCATCTACGACCTACACTTACAAGGAGTCGGCAGGTCTTATTCGTATTCCTGTCGCTTTCAACGGCGAGCCTAAAAGCTATCCCATCGTTTTCGATGTCAAGGCGGAGATCGTCGACGGTGATAAGAAGCTCGACCAGCTCGTGCACTTCACCCAAATCGAGCAGTTGAAATACGCTGGTGATCCGACTGCTCCGGCATTCGTCGAGTTCGAGATTTACGACGACAAGGA
>CAZEXJ010000096.1:0-3470 GCA_964516585.1 uncultured Alistipes sp. | reverse complement strand
CACTTTTTTCTTACAGCATCTTTTCGGCCATTTTTGCCCTTCTCATCGGTCACGTAGCTACGGCTACGCTCCCTCTTCGAATGACAAAACTGACTCGAAAATCTGCAATAATAAAAAATCGCTCACAAGTTCAAACAGCTTCTTAATCCCGCCCCGACGAGCGCAGTACTGTCAAGACAAACGAGAGACTGCCTAAACTGTTAGGCAGTCTCTCGTTTTACAATAATGTGTGCAGTTTACCGGATGGAAACCAGGCCGACGGTCAGTTTCGAATTGAAGGTGTCGTGAGCAACGGCGATCAACGCATAATCGCCGGCGTCGACATTCGAGAACTGTTTGTTGATTCCGCCCTGGCCATTGATTGCCTTGGCGGCATCGCCCTGGAATACCTTGAACGATTCGGCCAATACGCTGAGCACGCGCTGTGCATTCACACGCTGTGCTTCGATAGTCGTCTCGTCGCCGCCTTCCTCGATGCGAGCGTCGAAATCGTTCAACTCCTCATCCGACAACTTCGTCAGATCGACGCCGGCAGCGGTCAATGCCGACTGGGGCACGAGCGCGTATTCGACTGCATCGACCACGAAGATCGAAGCCGTAGGCGTAGCCGACCAGTTGAACACGATGTTCGAGCCATTGGCCTGAACCGTTTGCGTGAAGGCTACAGCCGGAGCGTAATCCGTCCGCTGGGCTTTACCGGCCCACGATATCTCACCGTTACCGTGCTTAACGCAGGCCAATACAACGACATCGGTTGCAGGGCTGTTGACATTGATCACTTTCTGAATCGGACTACCGGAATTGAGAGCGGATAGGTCTTCGCCGGTATCATCCGTTGCAAAGGCAGAACCGCTTTCGGCTAAGAGACCCGCAAGAATTTCTACCGTTACACCATTGACCAAAGAGACCGTACCGTCTACACCGACCGAAACAATCGACTTCAACTTCGCGGGCGTGCTGGCCAGGAAGTAACCCTCGACGACCTCGGTAGCGGCGAATTGAGCGAGCAGATGGGTATGTTTGTAAATTCCTCGTTGCGCATTCTCGGCAAGTCCCGTCGCCATAGCGAGCTTTTGAGGTTCTACGACCGCAGCGGTCTTGTGGTCGAGCACCTCGACTCTCGTCGCATCGGGATTCGAAATGGCCAATACGAGTTTGTAATCCGTGTCGGGAGCGGCGTCCAACCACGTCTCGAAACCGCCAGCCACAGCATTCGTATCGTTCAATGCCTCCAGATCCTTTGCGCTGAGGGACTTGCCGTGCTCACTCACATAAGCCAGCAATTTCTCGTCGTCGGTGAGCGCAGCGGCTTCGAAATCCGCCTTGGTCAACAGCGCATACTGCACCTTCGTGATGTCGCCGAGCGAGGGAGACTGCAAAAGGAGATAAATCGAATTGTAATCGAAGTAACCGTAACCGGGATTCGGATACGCATCGATCGCAATAGTGCAACCTACGGCCGCCCCATCCGCTTCGGGATTGTACACGAATGTATGGAAATCGAGATTCTTGAATTTGCCGGTTTTGTCAACCGAAACGGCCACAGCCGTAAACGAACCGGCTTCCGTACCCAGATCCCACACTTCGGAGCTGGCCTTCGTAAATTCGAAAGCCTTGAAAACGCCTTCATAAGTACCGGCAATCATATCTTCGCCGATTTCACCGAACAGATTGGAGGCATACTGGCCAGCCACTCTCTTAAAGAAGGCGTCATAGTTATTGGCATAAAGGCCATACCATTGGGCCGTACCTTCCTGGATTCCCATACCTGCCAAAGCTTGACACAATGCCTGATCGGCTTTAGCGGCAAGCTCGGGATCGGTCTTGATGACCGTAGCGTAATATTTGGCAGCATCGGCGTTGGGCGTAAAGCTCAATCTGTGGCTCTTGGCGCCCACCTGCGAAACTTCCAGTCCGTCGTAAACAATATCCACAGCCGGTTCGGGATCCTCGACCACCGCTACGCCGCTGCTTAATACGAGGGTTTCGGCTGAAGGCATCTCGAAGTATCCGGCGCCTACATAATAGAGCATATTGAACACGAAGGTACGCCCACCGTCCCAGTAGCAGGGATACTGCTCAAAAACAGCCGGATTACCGCTATAAGAGAGCATATCGGCAACATATACCTTTCCATAGCTGGAGTGATCATCGCCGATGTACTGTTCCGTAATCGTCAGCGAGGCATACTCCTTGCCATCGACGGTAACTTTCTTGTCGGGATTGATCGTGAAGATGATGTTCACACCACCGCCCCAATTGGTCATGCGGAACACGGACGTACCTTTGGCATGTTCGAGAACAACCTCATCATCCACGCCACCCCACCAGAAGGTGTAGGTATAGGCACAGGTTTGAGTCATCGGATTGCCGTCGGCGTCCTTGACGTAGTCGTCCTCGGTCAGATTGGCGTCCAACAGCTTGGTGGGATCGCTCAAAATGTACCACGGCTCCCATTCGAGGGTCAGGGTCGTCGTCAACTTGATCTGGGTGTACTTCTCTTTGATGCTCACGGCACGCGTATCGGCCGACTTGTCGGGCATGCCGCGCTTGCCATTGGCTTCGAGCTGGAGCGCAGTGGCCGGCTCGAACTCGTGGTAGTCGCCCACGTAGAGCGTTACCGAATAGTTGGCACCTTTGGCGAAGTTCTCGACACCGTGTACCTTGACAGGCACGGTCGTATGGTATTCGCCGGCCGGGAACGTTACGCTCTCGGGCACTTCGTAGAACTCCTCGCCGCCGTCAGCGATCACGTAGTCGATACCCACTTTGAGTTCGCCGCTGGCACTCTGACGATAAATATCGACCATAACGGTCTGATCGCCGGTAGTTGAAGCCGCAAACTCCTCAGAAACAGTCTTCTGCGTGAAATAGGCAGACTGCGCGTCCTCGCCCTCGCCGGTGAAGGTCGCATTGGGCTGATCCTTTTCACATCCGACTGCTGCGAACACGAGGCCTGCGAGCAAAAGGATATAATTCAATTTTTTCATATTCTTCTAAACGGTTTGATTGATTATTTTTATTAATCGGTCTTCTCGTTACGGCGGGACATCACTGCGCGCTGTCGCCGAGCGGGTTCTGTACGATGCTGGGGTTACCGTCGAGCTCCTGCTGCGGCAGCAACAGCACCCAAGCAAACGTACCCGGGGTCTGGGTGTCGCGGTTACTGATCAATGAAGCCGGATCGAAACCGGGATTGTCAGCCGCTTCGGTAGCCACGCGCTCAACGCTTTGACCGCCGGCAGCGACGGTGCTTCGAAGACCAATTCGTTGTTGGAGGAGATTCTCATCCAGCGTCGTATCGAGTTGTGGGGCGAGTTCGGTCGTCTGTTCGACATCAAGCGTCTGGGTCAGGGCTTCAAGCGCGTGGCTACCGAAGCGGCTGACAATCCCGGTTTCGATCCGGCTTCATTGATCAGTAACCGCGACACCCAGACCCCGGGTACGTTTGCTTGGGTGCTGTTGCTGCC
>CAZEXJ010000095.1:0-10397 GCA_964516585.1 uncultured Alistipes sp. | reverse complement strand
GTCATTCTGAGGAGCGTTCGAAGAACGCGACGTGAGAATCTCTCCCGCTGTGTCATTCTGAGGAGGCCGCTTGCGGCCGACGTGAGAATCTGGTTGGGGACGACTATTTCCACTGTTTTGTGTTGAGTGAGATTCCCACGCCTCGCTGCGCTCGGCTCGGAATGACTGAGAGGGAGTGTCATTCTGAGGAGCGTTCGAAGAACGCGACGTGAGAATCTCTCCGCTGTGTCATTCTGAGCGAAGCGAAGAATCTCGTTGGGGACGACTATTTCCTCCGGTCGTGTCATTCTGAGCCAAGCGCAGCGAGGCGTGGCAATCTCTCTTTTTGGACGATTATTTGACTCAAAATTTGTCATTCTCAAATATTATTGCTATATTTGTCACACTATTAACACTTTATTCTTTATGGAAACGACAGTCCCCGTCTTTCTGTCATCGTAACGATAATGCTTATGTTTGTCGTCTTGTTCGACCGACACACAAGAACTGCAACTTGAAAATCCAGAAACGGTTTCACTATCGACTTATATGATGAAGCATCTGCTGATTTAAATGATAAACTATTAACATATAATGTCATTATGAAAAGATTCTTATTGTTCATCGTCCCTGTCGTTGGCCTATTCTCAATAAGCACGACAGTCGCACAATCACATGACGGAGACTTTTCGTTCTCGGCCGAGACACGTTACGAGGCAGCGTTCGGAGCTGGCAAGGAGTTCTCTGCAATCGATGTTGATGCCGTCTTCGGCTATCATTTCAACAACCGCTGGTCGATAATCGTGCCCATTACAGCCTCTACCGGACTCTTCCGTGCGGGCAATATCAAGAGCCACGAGACGACTCTGCTGGCGGGCGTGGGCTGCGAATACAACATCATCAGCAACACTCGCCACTCTTTGGGACTCTCACCGCGCGTACAGGCGTCGCTCTTTGGCGACTGGAAACACCTGTGCTACGACGTGGGACTACGTTGGCGCTGGGCAAGTTCTCCATATGTCGGTATAGGTGTGCGCTATGTCGACACCTACGATTCTCCCTTCAAGAATCGCTGCTGCATTTATGCGGCATTTGGATTTACGTTGTTCTAAGGTTCTGTACCTTTGTACTTTTTCGTGAAAAGGCGTCATTTCCTTCGCCTCGTTCAAATCCGCAAATGGGCAGTACGTCAAGGTGACTATTTCCACCGCTGTGTCATTCTGAGGAGGCCGCAGGCCGACGTGAGAATCTGGTTGGGGACGACTATTTCCACTGTTTTGTGTTGAGTGAGATTCCCACGCCTCGCTGCGCTCGGCTCGGAATGACAGAGCAGAAACAGGTGCACTCGGCTCGGAATGACATAGTGGGGACAGGTAACCCCTCGGAGTGACATTGCGGGGCGGGGCGCTCGGCTCGGAATGGCAGAGCAGAAACAGGTACACTCGGCTCGCAATGACATAAGAGATCGAGTCGTCTCCGGACTGACACTGTGGGGCGTTGAACGATTGGCGGGGCTTGGCCGGTTGCTGTCGGAGTAGTCCGTTGCTGTCGGAGTAGCCGGTTGCTCGTCGTCTACCGGCCGTTCCACACCTTGTAGCGCGACGGTGAGACGCCAACGCGCTGCTTGAAGTATTTGCCGAAGAACGATTGCGAGGTGAAGTTGAGTTGTTCGGCTATCTCCTGAATACTCAGTCCCGAGTATTTCAACAGGCGTTTGGCCTCGTAGACGACGGCCTCGTCGATTAGCTTCGAGGCGTTGCGGCCGCTCTTTTTCTTTACGACCAGCGACAGGTATTTGGGCGTTATGCCCATTTGCGAGGCGTAGAACTCCACGCTGCGCTCGGCTCTGCAATTTTGTTGCAGCAGCGCCACGAAGCGGTTGAACAATTCGTCGGTGCGGTTGCTTACCTTCTCTTCGCCTGACGAGTTGCGGCGCTGTATGATACCCATGACGTAGTGGAACATGGCGGCGAACAGTGCGGCTAACACCTTGTCGCGGGTGGTCGCGTCGCACTGCTCTCCGAGCACCGAACGCATCAGTTTCGAGAGGTTGTTGATGTAGGCCGCCTCCGACTCCTCGACTGTCATGCACGGCTCGCCCATGAAACCGTGGTAGATCGAGATCACGTCCTGCGTGTCGACGTGTATGTTGTTCAGATACGAGCGCGAGTAGGTCAGCATGTAGCCCGACGAGCGTATCGAGGCCTTGACCTGTCCGATGACAGTGTTTTCGTTGAAGACGAACAGCGTGTTGGGGCGCAGCTCGTACAGCTTGCCGTTGATGCGTATCTTGGCAGTGCCGCTTACCGTAATGCCGATCGAGACGCCCTGTATGAGTGTGGTTATGTCGTCGAGATTCTTGAACGAGACCAAAGGCGTGATGACTAAATTGTCGGAGTAGTACGATGTCCCCGACAGGCTTTTCAACTTCTCGATCGAAGTTCGTTTTATTCCGTCCTCCTTTTTCATGCTACTTCTTTTCTGGCGTTTTCACTGCGTGTTCGACGGCTGGCGCCAATACCTCTATCTCGCCGCCGAGACATCCGATAGCGAGAGGAAACTGCTCGCCCTTTTGTCCGTCGACATCGGTGGGTTCCTGCAAGGTCGAGGTGATATTCAGTCTGCCGCTCTTGAAGTAGCGCACCGAACGCGGTGTGCCGCCGCAGAGGTAGCGTACCATGTGCCAGCACGATACTAACGGATTGCGCTTTTCGAGCATGATGCAGTCGAACATCCCGTCGTCGATGCTCGCTGTGCGTGCGAGACGGAACCGCCCGGCGGTTTCGCCGTTGAATATCAGCACCATGAGGGCGTTGAAATCGAACTCCCCGTCGTCGCATTTAACGTGCAGCGGCACGCCGTGCAGATGCAGCAGATCCTTTATGCCGGTGAAGATGTAGGCCAATTTGCCGATCTTGTGTTTCAGCGAATCGGAGGTGTGCTGCGATGTGGTGGTGAATATGCCGAAACTGAATATATTGATGAAATAGAGTCCGTTGACCACTCCGCAATCGACTTTGCGAGGTGTGCCCCCGACGATCTGCCGGGCAGCCTTGACAACGTCGCTGCTCATGCCTATCGCACCGGCGAAGTCGTTGGCCGTGCCGGCCGGAATGACGGCTATTGTCACCGACAGCGATTTCTGTTTCATCGAATTGACGACGTAGTTTATCGTGCCGTCGCCGCCGCATACTACGGCTAAACGGGTTTGCTCGTCGCCGTCGAACGGGTTCTTGCCGAACTCGATCAGTTTGGGGCGAATGTCGTAACCTGCCTCGCGGAAAATGGCGGTTAGGCGATCGACGTTGCGCGCGATCTTGCCCTTGCCGGCCTTGACGTTGTATAGTAAAAGAGCCTGTTTCACTGTTCTATATATTATGTTTCAAACTGTTATTCCAGCAGCATTTTGCGCAACCCCTCGGAGCAGACCACACGGTACTCCTCGTCGCCCTCGCCGGCGAAGATGAAGTAGCACAGCAGCCCGTCGCACTTCTCGGCCAACTCCACGGCTCCGTCGGAGCCTGTGGCAAGAAGCATCGTCGCTGCGGCATCGGCCTCGGCGCACGTCGGCGCCACTACCGTCACCGACAGCAGCTGCGACACCGCGCTGCGACCCGTAGCGGGATCGATCGTGTGCGCTACCTTGCGTCCCTGCGCATCGATCCAGTGGCGGCGGTAGTTGCCCGAGGTGGCCACGCCCGCGTCGGTGACGCTCAGTACGCGCTGTATATCCTCCATGGTGTCGTTGCCGTCGTAGGGCGTCTCGATGCCGACTCTCCAATTCTCGCCGCGCTCGTTGTGCCCCTTGCAGCGCACCTCGCCCCCGATGTCGACTATGTAGTCGCTGCTGCCCATCGTATCTTCCAACATGGCGGCCATCATGTCGACCACATAGCCTTTGGCTATGGAGTTGAAATCGAGCTGTATTCTGGGGTCGGCCTTGACGAGCCGCCCCTGCTCGATGCGTATCTTGTCGTAACCGACGAATTCGAGCAGCGAATCGATGTTCGGCTCGGCGTTCCGGTCGGGCTGTTTGCGCACGAAGCCCCAAGCCTCCACAAGCGGCTTTACGGTGATGTCGTAACGTCCGTCGCTAAGTTCGCTGAACCGGCGCGCCAGCTCGATGTTGAATATGATGTGCTCGTCCAAAGAGTCGGTCTCGTTGCGGTTTATGCGGCTGAGCAGCGACCCTTCGTCGAAGATCGACATCGAGGCCTTGGCCATAGAGTCGATGCGCTCCACTTCCCGGGCTATCTCCCCGGCCGTGTGGGTCGTGCGGGCGTTGATGTAGACGAATGTGCCTAAGGCTAACCCCTTGACCTGCACGTAAGCGGCCTCGCCCGACGGACTGCACGCCGTCGATATTGCCGCCAGCAGCGGCAGAGCGCTGCAAAGCCATTTGTAAATGCGACTTTTCATGCTGAGTATGCAATGTTTAGGCGACAAATATAGTTTATTGTCCGCAATTCTGCAACAATATCCGAAAAAGATTTATATTGTACTGTTTTTCTACTGCCGGTTTTGGCGCGGCATATCCGTTGAAATTGAATTTATTGGACGTATGCCCCCTGCCGCTGTCCGTTTATTGGGCAAAAAGCGGCGTGAGTCTCTCTGCTGCTTGACGGGGCTTTCCGCCCGCACCGTATGCACATATGCGTGAAATGGGCGAAATAGGCGAAAGTAGTGTCGAAAAAGCACTTTTTTCCGTAGAAAAGCCTTTGTAAATAGAGATTTTTAACCTAACTTTGCCACACGCTCTGGCAGGATCACGGTAAGGGTGATTTGTCGTAGAGTGGAACCGTGGCGCCGATCTCTGGAAAATGCGGTCGCCGTCACATAAAATCTTAATTTTATGTCATATTTAACACCTGAGAAAAAGCAGGAGTTGTTCGGTCAGTACGGTAAATCGACAACCGACACCGGCTCGCCAGAGAGTCAGGTCGCGTTATTCACCTACCGTATCAACCACCTTACAGATCACATGAAGAGCAACAAGCACGATTTCGGCACGCAGCGTTCGCTGCTGCGCTTGGTCGGTAAGCGCCGCCAGTTGCTCGAATACTTGAAGGAGGTCGACATCGAGCGCTATCGTGCTCTTATCAAAACGCTCAACCTTCGCAAGTAAGAGTGTGGGAACGATGAAGGCAGCTTGCAGTTGCCTTCATCTTCATTGAAAGATTCAAGACAAGACATAGACAAGTTTAGACGATTTTTTAGAAGACTTTATGGAAGACAACAAATTGTACAATGCTGTACAGAAGACGATCACCCTTGTCGACGGCCGCGAGGTTACCATTGAAACCGGTAAGCTCGCCAAGCAGGCCGACGGCGCTGTGGTCGTAAAGATGGGCGACACGATGCTGTTGGGAACGGTCGTGGCCGCCAAGGATGCAAAAGAGGGCACCGATTTCATGCCTCTGCAAGTGGAGTATAAGGAGAAGTACGCTTCGTGCGGACGCATTCCCGGAGGTTTCATGAAACGCGAGGGCAAGGCGAGCGACTCGGAGATTCTGGTTGCACGTCTTATCGACCGCGCTCTGCGCCCGCTGTTCCCTGCCGATTACCATGCAGAGGTATTCGTAACGGTCAATCTCATATCGGCCGACAAGGATATTCAGCCCGATGCTCTGGCCGGTCTGGCCGCTTCGGCTGCTCTGGCCTGCTCGGACATACCCTTCGGCGGACCCATTTCCGAGGTGCGCGTAGCCCGTATCGGCGGCGAGTATGTCATCAACCCCGGATTCTCGCAGATGAATGATGCCGATCTCGACATCATGGTCGGCGGTACGATCGACAATATCCTGATGGTCGAGGGCGAGATGAAAGAGGTTTCGGAGGAGGTCATGCTCGGAGCTATCAAGTTCGCTCACGAGGAGATCAAGAAGCACTGCGCCGTGCAGATCGAACTGTCGAAGGAGTTGGGCAAGGATGTGAAGCGCACCTACTGCCACGAGACCAACGACGAGGAGCTGCGCCAGACGATCATCTCGGAGCTTTACGACAAGGCCTACGCTATCGCCACCAGCGGTACGATGAAACACGAGCGCGAGGACAAGTTCAACGAGTTGGAGGCCGAGTTCGCATCGCGTTACACCGAGGAGGAGCTGGTAGAGAAGGCTCCGCTGATCCACAAATATTTCCACGACGACGTGCAGAAGATGGCCATTCGCAACATGATCCTCGACGAGGGCAAGCGCCTCGACGGCCGCCGAACCGACGAGATCCGTCCTATCTGGTGCGAGGTGGGTTATCTGCCCGCAGCGCACGGATCGGCCATATTCACCCGTGGCGAAACGCAGTCGCTGACCACCGTTACGCTCGGCACCAAACTCGACGAGAAGATGCGCGACGAGGTGCTCGTTCAGGGCAGCGATCAGTTCGTGCTGCACTACAACTTCCCGCCGTTCTCAACGGGCGAGGCTCGTCCTGCCCGCGGTTTGAGCCGTCGCGAGATCGGGCACGGCCATTTGGCATGGCGTGCATTGAAACCCATGGTGCCGCTGGGCGAGGAGAATCCCTATGCTGTGCGCGTGGTATCCGATATCCTCGAATCGAACGGTTCGTCGTCTATGGCCACCGTTTGTGCCGGTACTCTGGCTTTGATGGATGCCGGTGTCAAGTTGAAGAAGCCCGTGTCGGGTATCGCCATGGGACTTATCTCCGACTCTGCGACCGGCCGCTGGGCTGTGCTGTCGGATATCCTCGGCGATGAGGATCACCTCGGCGACATGGACTTCAAGGTGACCGGTACGAGAGACGGTATCACGGCCACGCAGATGGATATCAAGGTCGACGGACTCTCTTACGAAGTGTTGGCCAAGGCCTTGGAGCAGGCGCGTCAGGGTCGTCTCTATATCCTCGACAAGTTGACGGAGTGCATTGCCGAGCCTCGTGCCGACTATCGCCCGTTCGTTCCGCGCATCGTACAGATAACCATTCCGCAGGATATGATCGGTGCCGTCATAGGCCCGGGTGGCAAGGTTATTCAGGATATACAGAAGACCACTTCGACCACTATCACCATCACCGAGGTCGACGACAAGGGTATTGTCGACATCTTCGGTCAGGACAAGGAGTCGATGGATGCTGCCTTGGCACGCATCAAGGGTATCGTGGCTGTTCCCGAAGTGGGCGAGGTATACAACGGCAAGATTCGCAGCATCGTGGCCTTCGGCGCATTTGTCGAGATCCTTCCCGGCAAGGATGCGCTGCTCCACATCTCGGAGATCGACTACAAGCGTTTCGAGACAATGGAGGAGACAGGCTTGAAAGAGGGCGACATGATCGAAGTCAAACTCATCGGTCTCGATCCCAAGACCAACAAACTGAAGCTGTCGCACAAGGCTCTGCTGCCCAAACCCGAGGGTTGGGTAGAGCGCGAACCCCGCGAGCGCAGACCGCGCGAGGATCGTGGCGAGAGAGGCGAGAGAGGCGAGCGCCGCGAACATCGTGAGCGTCGCGACCGCGGCGACAAGCGATAGCGCTATAATATATTATATATTTAAGTGTGCAAACAGAATTTTTTGTCAAACTAACTAAATTAAAAATTATGAAAAATCTTTTTAGAGTAAGCTTCGCGCTTGCAGTTGTAGCCTTGACGGTGTCGGGCTGTAACTGCTTCAAGGAGATGGCGAAGAACATGGAGGATGTGAATCTGACATGTTCGCCCGAGGTTCTCGTACTCAACAATGGCCGTATCGATGCCGATATCACGGTTACCTTCCCCGCTGAATATTTCAACGCTAAGGCCGTAGTAAAGGTAACTCCGGTTATTGTATTCGAGGGCGGCGAGGTTGCCGGTACCACTCAGTATCTGCGAGGTTCTAAGGTCGACGAGAACTATACGGTCATCGACAAGAATAACGGCGGCAAGTACTCGCAGCATGTTTCATTCCCCTACGACAGCCGCATGCGCGAGTGCGAGTTGCAGCTGCGTGCCGAGATCAAGTGCCCGAAGGGCAAGTGCAAGGAGTTCACGTTAGTGAACCTCAATACGGGTGCCGTTCCCACCAAGGAGGAGGCTGCCGTTCTGGCTGCCGGCGGTGCCGAGGCCGACGCTTTGAAGCGCGCATTCGGCCTGACGATCGCCATAGGTGTCAACACCTTGCAGGAGGAGATCGACTATGCCAACGCCATGAAGGTCATGGATTCGGGTTACAAGAACGTAACTACCGAGGTTACCAAGGCCAACTATATGTATCAGATCAACTCTTCGAACCTTTCGAAGTCGGCTGCCGATACCGAGGAGGTTCGTGCATTCCAGCAGAAGGCCGAGGATCAGAAGGATAACGAGCGCATCAAGCAGAACCTTTATGTAAACGGTTACGCTTCGCCCGATGGTCCCGAGAAGTTCAACGACAAGCTCTCTGCCGCTCGTAGCGAGTCGGGTAAGAAGGCTGCCGAGAAGCTGTTGGCCGAGATCGATCTTCCCCTCGACGCTGCATCATACGGTGAGGACTGGGAAGGCTTCAAGGAGCTGGTTGAGGCATCTGACATCGAGGACAAGCAGATGATCCTTCAGGTGCTGAACATGTACTCTTCGTCTTCGGAGCGCGAGTCTCAGATCAAGAACATGTCTCAGGTATTCGAGTCTTTGAAGGAGGAGATCCTTCCTCAGTTGCGTCGTGCCCAGCTGGTTAACAGCTCGGACATCACGGGCAAGACCGACGACGAGATGGTTGCTTTGGTACGTGCCGGCAAGTTGGGCGAACTCAACGACAAGGAGTTGCTCCACATCGCCGAGTGCGACAAACTCAACGCACAGGAGAAGATCGCCGTTTTGGAGCATGCTGCCAAGACCTACAAGACCCCGACCGCTTACAACAACCTCGGTGTGGCTTATGCCAAGAACAACGAGGCTCAGAAGGCTCTCGATTCGTTCAACAAGGCTGTCAAGGCCGGCGCCAACTCTGCTGAGGTCAACAACAACATCGCTCTTGCCAACCTTATGAACAGCAATGTCGACAAGGCTAAGCAGTATGCCGCAGGCAGCAGCAGCGAAACTCAGGCTCTTATCGAGGCCGCACAGGGTAATTACAGTGCAGCTCAGGCTAAGCTCAACGGTTACAATGCCGCTATCGCAAGCGCAATGAACAACGATTACACTGCCGCCAAGCAGCATATCGTCAACGACAAGACCGCCAAGGCCGACTATCTGCGTGCTATCATCGCAAGCAAGGAGGGCGACATGAACACTGCCGCAGCTCAGCTCAAGAGCGCCATAGCCAAGGAGCCTGCTTACACGCAGCGCGCCAAGACCGATGTCAATCTTCGCGATTTGATTAAGAGCGGGGCTATTACTCTGTAATAATTTTTCGTGAAAAGGCGTCATTTACTTCGCCTCGTTCAAATCCGCAAATGGGCAGTACGTCAAGTACAGCCCATCTGCGGATTTTTCACGTGCGGCTTGTAACTAACGCCTTTTGACGAAAAATTAGGTAGTGGTGCTTGGGTTGTTTTCCGTGAAAAATACTATTCTACTTCCGCGCCTTGTCGCTCGACAATGGGCAGTACGCCAAGTACAGCCCATCGTCTCGCTCTGTCGGAGAGTTCATTCCATGCACTTTTTCTCGCCATGGCAAAGTCGAAGTAAACTTCGCTTTGCTCGCTCGGCTTAACGAAAAAGTTGGCATCTGCGGCGTTTTGACGAAAAATTAGGTGGTGGTGCTTTGGAGGCTATTCCCACCGATATGTCATTCCGAGGAGCAACGCAGTTGCGACGTGGGAATCTCTGTTTTGGACGGCTATTTCCTCTGTCGTGTCATTCTGAGGAGGCCGCTTGTGGTCGACGTGGGAATCTCATTTATGGTCGATTATTTCGGATCAGTAGCTATTTCCGGTTGATGAAAGGTGCTTATTAACCATATAATGCGTTTAGGCGGAAGATGAAGAAGGCGGTGTCTTTTATGCCGCGGAACTGGCGTCGCAGCTCTTTGATTTTAGCGTTGAACGATTCTGCGGAAGCATTTGTCAATCGGCCGTCGAAGTAGTTGATGATAGTATCATTATGTGCCGTAAACGTCTCGATGACGGGTTTGAAACGAATCGGGTCGAACTGTTCAAGGGCATTAAACCAACGGGCAAGTTTAAGTCTTGCAACTGGAGCCGTTATCTTTTCGTTATAAATATCAGTCAGTTTCATGGATAAGTCATAGGCCGTTTTCAGTTGCGGATAGTGTTCAAACAGGATCTCGGCACGCCTCTTTTGACGGTCGTTCCATTTGGAGCGGTTGCGTGTCAGGATATGCTTCGAACGTGCCATAATCTGTCGCAGCGTTTCGCCATTTGCTTCAAACTGAGGTTTATAGGGGATGTTTTGTTGGCGGCAGAGGTTTATCTGTTCATTCTCCGCTCGTATCACCTCCCACCGCAGTTCTATGCGCATTTCATCTATTGTCTGACTCATAAGCTGCTGCACA
>CAZEXJ010000094.1:0-10237 GCA_964516585.1 uncultured Alistipes sp. | reverse complement strand
AGGCCGACGTGAGAATCTGGTTTTGGATGACTATTTCCTCCAACATGTCATTCTGAGGAGCGCGCTTTGGGTCTCCCGTCTGTCATTCTGAGGAGCGCGAAGCGCGACGTGAGAATCTGGTTGGGGACGACTATTTCCATTGTCATGTCGTGTGCAGAGACTCCCACGTCGCGTGCAAGCACGCTCCTCGGAATGACAAGCTGGGGCGTTGCACCCTGTCATTGCGAGCCGAGCAAAGCGAGGCGTGGCAATCTCTTGCGAAAACGCTCCCAAGCGCAGAGATTCTCACGTCGCGTTTTTCAAACGCTCCTCAGAATGACATGACGGAGGGAATAGCATCCAACGCACCACAACTATATTTTTCGTCAAAAGCGGTTAGTTGCAACGCGCAACGAAAATTGCCCGGACAGGTTGTACTCGACGTACTACCTGTTCGGGCAATTGAGCGAGCGGAAGCAAATGACCGCTTTTCACGAAAAAGTCACGAAAAATCAATCAATAAAATCCTCCCCCTCAGCATCTATCCAAGGCACAGTGCGCATATCGTCGGTAGTCATGGCGGCAACCTGCTCGTCGGTGAGCAGTGCGGCATCGCCATTCTCGAACTCGACATCTTCGAAACGGCTTACCGACAGTTGATACGAGGCGTAATCATCCGCGCCGCCGACATAGTTGGAACGCTGTGCATAGATGCCGTAGATAGCGGTTACGGTAGCCTTCTCGCCGTCCTTGGCCACATTGCGCTTGGCGAAGCGCGAATAGCCGCTGGTGCGCAGCGAGTAGACGCCTGCATCGGAGCAATACTTGGCCGAGGTGTTATAGGTGAACAGGGTTGAACCGTAGAGGCTCTTGCCGTCGACGCTATAAGCCCAGTGGTACCAGCCCTTGGTAACGGTCGGACGCGGATCGGTATAGAGCCAGCTCGGGTAGATGTTCTCGAACGAGCCGCTCTTCAATGCAGGGTTGGTCACGCCGTCCTGATTGGGCACGCCCGCATAGTGATGCGTAAGTCCCTCGAAGCGTATCAGGCGGCCGAACATCGACTCGCGGACACCGGCGGCCAACACTGTCGTATAGTTATCGGGCGTGACGGTGATGATGTCGACCGACTTGGGATCGGTCTTCCACTGCTCGTAGCTGCCCACGCGAAGCTCGTCCTGCTCCCCGGCGAAGACATGCTCCTCGATAACTTTGAGGTTCTCGATATTGGAGTTGGCATAGAACTTATGCTCGCCGGCCTTGTTGTACGACTCGGTGGGAGCGCCGCCGACAGAGAGCATCATGCGGTAGTTGCCGAGATAGAGGTCTTGCAGGCGCACATATACCCACTGACCCTGACGATAGCGCAGGTAGTTGCCGTTGGTGAGTTTCACCTCTATGGCGCCCGTTTCGTCCTGCAAGTAGAGCGACTTGTAGATGTTACCCTGCTCGTCGTCCGAGGTCACCTTGCCTTTGATATAGATGTCATCGCTGATTTGCAGATACTTCGTATTCGACCAGCTGCTGTTGACGCCGGTATTGCTGATCGTACCGAACATCGCTTTAAGCTCCGCAATGGTCACATGGCGGCACTCGGGGAACTGCGAGGCGAACACGTCGTCGGTATATTGCCGGCGGGGTTCCACATCGTCGAAATTCTCATAGCAGCCGACCGAAAGGAGAGCGACCGCAAAAATGGCAAATATTTTATTCAGTTTCATAATATTCTACATTTTATGCTGTTAGAATCGGAAATATACGTTCAGATAGTAAGTCGTACCCAACATGTAGAAGTACTTCGAATCGAAACGCTTGTAGTTGTACATCTTAACCACGCGGGGTGAGCCATTGGCATCGGTGACGACGGTCGGGCCGTAAGGCTTGTTGAGACGCATCTGCTCGTAACCGCCGGTGCGGATATCGCGATCGTTGAGGATATTCTTCACTTCGAGGCTGAAACCGAGCGTATATTTGTAGCGTATATACCAGTTCTTGCCGATGCTCGCATTGAGAGTGTAGGCGTGCTTCAACCGCTCCTGCTCACGTATAGAGTTGATCTTGTCGATGACCTCCATCTTCTGACGGGCTGTTTCGAGATTGGTGAAGTCGTAGAGATCCATTATGCGGTTGGCAAGATAGCGCGTGCGATACATCGGGTTCATCGAGAGATAGAGGTGATCGTAGTAGTTGAAGTCGACCGAAGCGAACCAGTTGTGGTTGCCGCGGAACGACAGACCGAGGTTCAAGGCCGTCTGAGGCGTGCTCTCGACCCTCTTGTTCTTCCAGTTGACCACGCTGCGTATCTTGTTCGTAGCGCTGTTGTCGACCATCTGCGTGAACTGAGGATTCGACGTGTAGATATACTCGCCGTAGTTCAACGCCGCATTGAACTGCAAGCCCCATGCTATGGGCACGTTCATACCCAACTCCAAGCCGGCATAACGCTTGTCGATGCCGCTCATGGCGAAGTTGGTGAACGAACTGAGCAGGTCGTCGTAGAACGATATTACGCGCGACTGATCCTTTATTGTGGTGTAGTAACCCGACACACGGGCGCGCATCCACGATGTACGCAGGTTGTACGACAGGTCGACGCCGAATACCTTTTCGGTCGACAGACCGGGTGTGATCTGGTTGCGCGTGCGGGCTGAGACGAATGCGTTGTTGAACGTCGGGGCATTCTGCATGTAGGTCACATTGGCCTCAACCGAGTGTGCGCCCGAGAATACGTAGCGCAGATTGAGTTTGCCTTTATAGGTCAGGTCGTTGATCTTGTCGGAGTTGCCCAGCGAAGTCAGACCGTTGTCGCCGCCGGCGTTGGCATTGGCGAACAGACCCTTCTCCCAGCGTCCCTCGCGCCACATGCTCGAAAAACCTATCTCGCCGCCCAAGTTTGCACTGAAACCGCCGGCCGAGAACTCGTACATAGCCCACAGCTGACCCTGACGCACGTTCGCATAGTAGTCGTAGCCGAACTTGTCGCCCTCGGTGACGGCCTGAGCGTGGCCGTGTTCGTTATAGTATGCCAGATTGTTCTGGTAGGCTATGGCATCGTTGCCGAAGTCGCGCAAGGCGAACTTGTCTTCGTCGACCCAGTAGTCGCCTCCGAGCAGGTCTTTCACCTCATTGTAGTATTCGGTGCGGTTGACGCGCACGCGCACGCCGCCCGACAGCTTCGAGCCGCCGCGGAACGTGTGGTTGAGCTGAGCCACGAAATTGAAGTCGCGCTGGTCGGTGTGACGCTCCTCGATCATGCGGTTCGAGCGGTGTCCCGTGCCATAGGTGGCATCGGTCTTGCCGTTGTAGTTGTCGCGTATCATGCCGTCCCAGTCGATACGTCCCGTCCAGTTGCGCATCGACGTTATCATCATGTCGCGATAAGAGTTGATCGTAACGTCGGTGTAGGTGTTGGGGTCGACAGCCTGAGCAGCCATATACTCGCTAACGCGATTGCCGTAGTACGACGGCAGGTAGCGATAGTAGTCGGGGCGGGGATCGGTGCCGTCGTTCCACGTAAGCGCCGAGTAGCCGTTATATCCGAAGCGGAACGATGCGGCAGCCGACAGCGAGGTGTTCTCCGATATCTGCCAGTTGTAATTGAGCATCACGATAGGCTCGTGCGTATTGCGCACACGCGCATTGCGCAGTTTGCCTGCCTGATAACCCACGTTGGGGTTGTAGTAGTGGCTGCCGAACAGGCTGTAAGCCTCCTCGGTGGCCGCCTGCTGCGCGCCGCGCTGAGTGGGGGCGCCCATGACGGTCAACGACAGACGGTGACGCGTATTGAACTGTTTCTCCACCGAACCGAAGTAGCCGTAGCCGTTATAATATATGCCGTCGACATAGCCGTTGCCGCCCTGACGCGTCGAGAACGAGAAGCCGTATGACCAACCGTCGTCGCGCGAACCCGAGGCATACGACACCATGGCGCGGAAACGATACATCGTGTTGGCGTTCACAACGCTCGCACGCAGACCCTTGCGCATCTGCGAGGCGCGTGCATTGATGTTGGTCGTACCGCCTATGCCGCCCAAACCGCAGTCGGCGGCCTGCAAGCCCGATGTCGACTCCTGATTGCGGGTGGCATCGTTCAGACCGCTCCACAACGACCACGGGCCGTAGCCGGTCATGGCGTCGTTGAAGCGTATGCCGTTGAGATATACGTCGGTATACTGCGAGTCGTAGCCGCGCACGTTGAAACGCATCTCGCTGAACTTGTACGAAGCGATGTTGTTGAATACATCTTTCGAAGCCGACAGCGACGAGGGCAGAGCCGCATTGTCGCCCGAAGACTCCACATCGCTGTCCAACTCGGCGAACAGCGAATCGTCGACCGAAAGCTCGGCTTCCGGGATTATGACCACATTGTTGACGTCGCGCACGAGCTTGTCGACACGCACCATTATTGTAAGGTCCTCGTATTCGGGAGCCTCGAAACGCAGCTTATATGTCCCTTTGGGCAGGTTTTCCAGCACGAAATCACCCTGTGCATCGGTGACAGCCTGCTGCATTCCCCCCCCCTCGATCGAGACCTTGACGCCGCCCACGGCCGCACGACTGTCTCGCGAAATGACCTTACCCTTGACTCCTCCGCTCTGAGCATAGGCTCCCACGGCGAGCAGGGCAAGCATGAGTGTTAAGAAAAATTGCTTCATTATGATTGAGTTAAAGGTTTATTTACCGATATATATGTAAACTGGGAAGTGGTCGCTGAATCCGTTCTGGAAGTTGTTGCCGACAAACGTTCGCAACGGATAGCCCTTGTACTGCCCCTCCTGCTGTATCATGTAGGGACGCGAGAAGATGTTGCCGTAGAACTTCGAGCCTTTGCCCTGCAACAGTTTCAACTCGCCGGTCGAGCCAGCCGCTAAATTCTCCGTCACGCAGATGTTGTCGAACAGGTTCCACGCATCGCCGTATGCCAGCGTGCCGCGCCCCGACTTCAACACATCGATGAAGGGGTTGTAGAAATCGCCCTTTTCGAGCTTCTTGATCTTGCCCTTGGCACCCATGGTCTCGGTTATGCTCCGGTCGGTGGCGTCGTCGTTGAAGTCGCCCATGACCACGACCTTCGTTGCCGGATTGAGTCGCAGCAGCGAGTCTTTGATCTCGCGAATCTGCTTGGCGCAGGCGTCGCGCTTGAATGCCGAGGCCTCCTTGCCGCCTAAACGCGAAGGCCAGTGCGATACGAGGAAGTAGAAGGGTTCACCCTCGATCGTACCCCACATCACGATCAGATCGCGCGTGCGGAAGTGCGGCAGATCGGGCACCACGGTCTTGATATTGTCGCTGCCCTCCAACTTGAACACATCGGGACGATAGATGAAACCGCAGTCGACACCGCGCGCATCGGGCGAATCGTAGTGTACGATGCGATAGTTGGCGCCCTTGAGTTTGGGCGTGGTCACTATATCCTCCAATATCGAGCGGTTCTCGATCTCCGACACGCCGATAACGATCGGATAATCCTTTTGTATGGCCGCGATGTCGAAGAACACGCGCTCGATGTTGGCAAGTTTTTTGTCATACTTGATTTGGTTCCACTGCTTGGCTCCCTCGGGCAGGAACTCTTCGTCGTGAGTCTCGGGATCGTCGTAGAGGTCGAAGAAGTTTTCGAGATTGTAGAAGGCCACCGTATAGGGCTTCTGCGCCGTAGCGTATGCAACGAACAGCACGGCGAAAAATCCTGTCAACAGTAATTTTTTCATAAACGGTTAGTTATTATAGTTTTGGTTATTACTGATTTATACCCCACTCCGACGGATTGCACCTCGACTTCACCTCCGAGGCTATCGAGGGGTCGAGCATCGGGAAGAACTCGAAACCCGTGATGCGCTCCACCTCGCTCACGCTCACGCAATACTCCTGCTTCACGGAGACATCGCTGCCGCTGTTGCGGTGGTTAAGCCAGAAGGCAATGGCTTTCAGTTCCGAAGCGTCGGTAATGTCCTGCACAGCCTTTTTCGTATTGCCCTTGGTCGTGCGCAGCAGCACTTTGAAATAGTCGGTCGGTATGGGGCAGGTGTTGCCCGAGGCGTCGGTCGTCGACGCGGCGATCGACGAATCGCGAGTGCCGTCGAACCATGCGCCGGTCACCACATACAGCGTATCGGCGCATATCATACCGCGCACCCGGCCTTCGAGATAGCCCCAAAGGTTCTGGTTGAACTCTGATTGCTGCGGGGTCATGTTGGTTGCGTAGAATGTCTGATCCATCATCGTCTGCGAACACTTGCGATCGGCGGCCGGGATCTGGTGACCGCGGTCGTATCTGCCGCGGTACGACTTGCTGAGATCGGCCTGATACGAGGTGCTCACCGACGGGTCGTAGCCGAAGTTGTCGTTGCGCGAAGCTCCGCCCGAAGTGTACGACGTATGCAGCGGATAGGCCACCCACAGACTCGCACGGTGCTTGGGATCGAAACATACCGTATAGTTGCGCACATGATCCTTGACTCCCATGTCGGCATAATGCGAGACGTAGATATAGTTGTCGTTGTCGCATTTGGGCAGCTCCGCCCACTCGCGCGAGAATGCCACCGACGCATCGTAGCTCTGTTGCGTAAAATTCAATGCGGCACGCACACCGTCGGCGAACTCCACCACGACATCGGCCGAACGGGGCGTACCGCCCGGATTCTTGCCGAAATAGACGTACACCACCTTGTCGGACGCCTCCATGGCGCCTTTCAATGTGGTCGAGCCGTTTGAAAAATGGCACCATCCTCCCTCCGACGACAGAGTGACGGTATACTCCATACCCTGTTGCGCTCTAAGCACCACAGCGCAGGAGGTACTCTCTCCCTTGACCGTCGTCGTTTGCAAATAGGCCGACGACTCAGTTTCCGGCGACTCCGTCGATGAGTTTTTGTCGCATGACGAGACGAGCAGTGTCATACAAGCTACAAATACGCTTCTGATAAGAGATGAAAAAACAGTTGTCATTTCCGCTTGGATTATATCTTTATTACCGCTGTATTTAAGACATCTACTCTCGGCGGGAGAATTCCCGCCGAGAGTTGCGATGTCAGAAATGATATTTTAACGAAGCTGCATACCGCAAATCACGGCACGAGCGTTCGCATCAGATGCTGCCGACAGCGACTCGCTCGTCGACAACGTTATCTTCGATTCATCGGTCAAACCGTTGATATTGATCGAGTAGTAATCGCTGTCCGTAAGTTCCACGGTGAAAGGAGAATTGCTCGTCGCACCTTCATTGGCAGCAAGCGCCACCGAACCTGCAACTTTACCGTCGACGGCGACATAAAGCGTAGCGCTCTTGCCTTTCCATGCCACGGCATAGAACGAGAAGGTAACATTGCCCGAAACGCCGACTGCCTCCGAAGTGAATACGCCAGCCTTTTTGCTCGTACCGAGTTTCAAGCCGTTGAAACCGTTAACCGTACAGGTATATGCAGCATTCTCAGAGTTATCCGATGCCGGCAGGAAGCAGGTCATCGATTCAAAGATACCCTTGGTATCGCCACCGCTCTGCGACTGTCCGTTCTGCATGACCTGCACCGTCTGCGACAATGCGCCGGCCTTGACCGTGATAGTGCCGTTGACAGCATCGGTCGACTCGTTGGCGGCAGCCGTGACGGTAATAACGTTGCCGGCAACGGCCACAGTGAACTGTGCGTTGTCCGACTCTGCCGTAATGGCATCGGTCGAGTTCTTCAACGTAGCGGTGATCTCCTTCGATCCGCCCTCGGCCGAGAACGACAGCGATGCGGGAGTTACCTTGAGCGACGGCTCGGTCGAAACCTTGCCTTCCAACTCTACGAGCATCGTATTGACATATATCTTGCCCGATACGCCGATTGTATAGCCTCTTACCGTAACGGTCTGTTCGTTCAGATCGGGATCGACCGTACCCTCGATCGGGTAGGCGATCGAACCCTTGGCTTCCGATGCGCCCTCAACGATGACGTTGTAGTAGTTGCCGCTGATGTTCAAAGTACCGGTGTACTCGACATACTTGATAGCGGGAGCCGACAGATAGGCATCCAAAGCAGCGCCGTCCAACTTCTCGGGTGCGGGCTGAGTGAAAGAGCCGCTGCCGAGCTTCGTGATGGCGGGAGCTGCGCCGTAAGCGCCCGTAGAGTCCTTGACAGCTGCGAACTGCTTGAAGCCGCCGTAAGTGGTCACCGTACCCTCGACCTTAACCTTGTCGCCAACGACAACGGTAGCGGTCTCATTGGTGTAAACCAACAGTTTGCCGGTTGCATCCTCCATCAGGAAGCCCTTGTTGTAGATGCCGATGACGGTAGCCTCGGCAACCGAAGCCACACTGCCGTCGGCAGTGGCGATAGCCGAAGCGATCGTGCCCGGTTCTACCGGCTGCACAGGCTCGCCGTCGGGCAGAGTAACCGACTGGCCGCCATTACCCGTCGAGAGCTTCACGTCGTCGATGCGGTGCGAGCTTTCCAAATCGGAAGTGAACTTGATGTAGAGCGTCTCGGGAACCTCCGTCAGAGTGAAGTCGGCGGTTGCGAGGTTCCATGTGCCGTAGCTCGAAGCTGCATCCACAGGAGTCTCGTAGTTGATCTCCGTCCAAGCCGTGCCGTTCTTAGAGAGCCATATATGGAACTCCGAGGTAACGAAAGTGTTATCCTCGGCACCGTAGAGCGAACGGTAGCGGCCTAAGGTCAGTTGCAGGTTGGTCTGATCGGCTGCCAATGCGAGTCCGTTTATTACGAACATGTTGCCTGCTTTGCCGAAGAAGATGTTGTTGTTGCCCGAAGCCTGATCCTTATACTGCGAATAGTTGTTGTTCGAGAACGAGTTGGCACGTATCGAAATGTTCTTGCCCGTGTAGGTTACATTGGCTGCGGCCGGACCCTCGGGATTGGCGAACTCGGGGAACTGGTCGAGGAAAGGCCATGAATTGCTGCTCGAACCCCACTTCTGCTCGGCCACTGCGCCGTCGAAGTTATCGGAATAGAGCACATCGCCCGAAGGACCTACGGGAGTCTCGCTTGCCGACTGCGAAACGTTGATACGCTTGGTATCCCAAGCGCCGTACTCCGGATGCATGGCGATACACTTCACCACAGCCGAACGCACAGCACCCGAGTCGTTGTTGGGGACAGAGAGGTTGACGGTAGCGTCGCCGTTGCCCGACATCGGGGTTGCGGTCAGCCAATCCTCACCGACCGAATACTCGACCTCGATCTTCCAATCGGCATTAGAGGTAATCTGGAACGTCTGACTGCCCTCGGCGTTGGTAAACTGTACCGACGTCGTAGAAACGGCGATCTCAGGCGTCCCGCCCTTCTTCTCGTCTTCGTCTTCGCAGGCCACTAACGAAACAGCTGTTACGGCCATAAGCGATGCGATGAACGATCTGTTTAAAAGTTTTTTGATCATAATCACTTAAAATTAAGGTGTTTATTAAAAATTTTATAAATTTTTCCCAATAATATAACGAAAAATTGACAAAACAAATATACGACTTATATCGTAACTAAAAAATTTTTCGCTGCTATTTATGATAATAATCGTTTTTAGCCGGCAGGGACAGGCTTTAGCGTATGCGGTCGAGCGAGCGCACCAGCATCTCGTCGCGGAATATGGCGCGCATGGCTAACCAAACGGCAATGGCCGACAGCAGGGGCATAAGCGCACCTATTGCCAAACGCTCGTGCGTAGTGTCGATATCGTCGAACATGCGGTTCGACAACCAGTAGTAGATGCCGATGAAGACAAGCGAGCCTATGAGCAGCACCAACTCCGCAGCGCACAAACGTATCTGCAACTGGCGGCGCTTGAACAGGAATATGGTCACCAACGGCAGCACCGTGGCGGCCGTAAGCAGAATGCCGAGCCACAGCGTGCTCCGCGATTCGGCGCCACCCGAAAGAGAGAATGCCGACAGCGAGAACTCCTCGGCGCCGACGTTGAACACGGCTAACGGCGAGAACATGGCCACCGCCATGAATGCCGTGGCAACCAAAAGATAGAGTGTTTGAATACGTTGTATCATAGTTTTACCTATTTATTATTCCATACGTCTGTTAATCATATATTTGTTGCGCTCGGGCGAACGCCGGTTGATCAGCTCGCCGAGGAACCCCGCAAGGAACAGCTGCACGCCCAATATCACTGCCAGTATGGCCAAATAGAACAGCGGCTGCTCCGTCACGCCCCTCCAAGGCAGCCCGTGCGACTGCGAATATATCTTGTCGGCGATGACCCATATCGTGGTGCCGCCGCCCACAAGGAACATCAGCGTGCCCAATCCGCCGAAGAAATA
>CAZEXJ010000093.1:0-2999 GCA_964516585.1 uncultured Alistipes sp. | reverse complement strand
AAAAAAAGGCGCAACCAATTGTTGCGCCGGGAATATAGTGCAGTGCGGCGTTATTCGCCGAAAAACTTGTTGAGCAGGTAGGCAAGGCGGTATCCGGCGTTGCGCAGTTGCGTGGCCACCAAATCGCGCGAAAGCTCCACCGTATCGGGGTTCAGTTCAACGGTATTGAACGGATTCCATTCGTAGATGACGGCATTGTTATCGCCGCAGTCCTTTGCCCAGTCGAAAAACGTCCCCGCCTGAATCTTTTTTATCTTTCTATTTTTCATGTCGTCGATCTCGGCTGCAACCTCCTCGGCCGGCCTGTTGCCGTAGAGCATGTCGGGCATTTTGTCGTAAACGCTGTGGAACGACTTCTGTTTCTTTCCGTTGAGTGTGCACTCCCAGAAGCAGCGCGGACCGGGAACGTATGAGTGAGTGGGGCAGTGCATGTCGCCGACCAAGTGAAGCAGCACGCGAAGATTCATCAACACTGTCGAGTCGCTCAATTCCTCATAGTGCGACAGATTGTACCCGGCCACTTGCAGACCCGTTATGACGTCGCCCTTGCTCAGACGCGGATTGGGGTCGTAGTTGTGGTTCCCGTCGACATTGTAAACGTGCCATGCCGTAGTGTATTCGATGCCTTTGTCGTGACGATGATGATCCATCCACACGGCATCGGTCTTCAAATCGTAGGCCATGTACTTGGCGATGTTGCGCTTGGTTTTCTCGGTCAGGTGACGTTCCGCCACCTCGATTACGATCTCGTGTCCGAGACGTCCCCATGCGTTGGCGCTCTGCTGCCATATAACCGTAATGGCAAGAGTAAGCAATAATATCTTTTTCATTTCGTGTGTATATTGATAAACATGATCTCAAAACGCAACCAAAGATACAAAAAAAGATCGTTCGTCGACCACGATCCGCATAAATTTTCTTTCCGGCCGAAAACGTTGTTATGCGATGCCGTGCCGTAAAAAGGCGTAACCCGGTTGCCATATGTGATGATGTTTTACGGCGGCAGAATGCCGTTTCTCACGAAAAAATCGTATCTTTGATCGATTAATCCAAATAAGAATCATGTGGCAGACGATCGATGATATCATAACCCGGGCGAGCGATTTCGTATGCGGTTATCCGCTCTTTGCCGTCCTGATAGGCGGCGGACTGTTTCTGTTGATATACTCGGGATTCGTTCCGTTCAGATATCTGCATCGCGCCGTCGGTGCATTGCGGGCAGGCAGCGACGGGCGTGAAGGACAGATATCATCGTTCGAGGCGCTGATGGGCGCCATTGCGGCGACTATCGGCATGGGCAATATAGCGGGCGTGGCCATTGCTCTGAGCATGGGCGGCGCAGGAGCCATATTCTGGTTGTGGGTCAGTGCCGTGGTGGGCATGGGCACCAAATTTTTCGAGGGTACGCTGTCGCTGATGTATCGCGGCAAAGACAGCCGCGGCGAGTTGCAGGGCGGTCCAATGTATATGATTGTCGAAGGGCTTGGACGTAAGTGGCGCCCGTTGGCGGTGTTTTTCTCCGTTATGGGACTTATCGGCACCTTGTGCCTTTATCAGTCCAACCAACTTGTCGAGTCTATCGATACGGTCTTCTTCGCCCCCTCAGGGGCGTCGATGACGATGATCGAACGGCTTGTCGCCGGAGTGGGCATCACAGCTGTTGTGGCCGTGGTGATATTGGGCGGTATTCGTCGCATAGCGCATCTTGCCACGCGGCTCGTGCCGGCTATGATCACGGCATATTTCCTGTTAGTGCTTTATATAGTCGCAACCCATTTGTCCGATGTCCCGGCCGTATTCGGCGCAATATTCCGCGAGGCGTTTTCATTGAAGGCGGGCATCGGCGGTATGCTCGGCGTTGCTCTGATAGGAGCGCGCCGCGCCGCGTCGGTCAACGAGGCCGGCATAGGTACGGCATCGATGATGCATGGTGCGTCGAAGAACCGCGAGCCTGTGCGTGAGGGCTTTGTCGCCATGTTGGGACCGTTGCTCGATTCGGGCGTAGTGTGTACTCTGACCGCCGTAGCGATATTGCTCACGGGCAATTACGATGTCGAAGGCGTCAAAGGCTTGCAGATCGCGCTCACCGCTTTCGATACGGCCATGCCCGGTATAGGCGGCTATCTGTTGTTCGCCATTGTCGTCGTATTCGCATTCTCCACCATGTTTTCATATTCATATTACGGAACCAAATGCGCCTCCTTCCTGTTCGGCGCCGACAGCGCGCGTTACTATAACTGGTTTTTCCTTGCCATGCTTATCGTTGCGGCCGTTATACCTTTGCACACCGTGGTCGGTATCATCGACATGGCCTATGCTCTTATGGCAGTTCCCACTATGTTTACTTTGGTTAGGCTTGCACCGCAAGCCAAAAGGGGGTTGAGGGATTATTTACAAAACCGCACTTTTTCGTGAAAAGCGGTCATTTGCTTCCGCTCGCTCAATTGTCCGAATAGGCAGTACGTCGAGTACAGCCTATCCGGGCAATTTTCGTTGCGCGTTGCAACTAACCGCTTTTGACGAAAAATTTTGGTCGTGGTGCTTAGGCGACTATTTCCTCCGATATGTCATTCTGAGGAGCGTTTGACAAACGCGACGTGAGAATCTGGTTGGGGACGATTATTCCCTGTGATATGTCATTCTGAGGAGGCCGCAGGCCGACGTGAGAATCTCATTTGAGGGCGATAAGTCCTGTCTTCCCCAACCAGATTCTTGACCTTCGGTCTTCCTCCTTCGCGTCTCGGCAAAAAGAGCATTGCTCTTTTTGCTCTCGACTTGGCGTCGGTTCGCTTCGTTACACTCCGCTCAGAATGACAAAGTGGGTACAGGTACTCTCCTCGGAGTGACATGGCAGATACTTTTCCCTCCTCAGAATGACAATCGCGTCGGGATGCAGGACGCGGTGCGGGAGCTATACGGCACGAGGCTGAATATGCAAAATTTTACCTCTTTGCGAAAAATATTGCGAACGATGTTGAAAATCCCGGAAATTATTATTA
>CAZEXJ010000092.1:0-2295 GCA_964516585.1 uncultured Alistipes sp. | reverse complement strand
GTGAAGCACGCTCCTCGGAGTGACAATAGCAATTATCTTATATTTATCTATCGCGGGACGGAATTAATATATAAACACAGAATTGCCCCAAAAGTTGGGGTAAAACTTTTGGGGCAATTCAAAGAGGTCGGTTAGCCGATCGGCTGTGCCGTTATCTGCACATATACTTCTTCACGTAGTGGTGGTGCTCGCCGTAACGCTCGAAAGCGGCGCGATCAAGCTCCTCCTGTGCCGAGGGGTGAGCGACCGAGATGATCAGGCGCGCACGCTCCTGCAAGGTCTTGCCGTAGAGGTCGACGGCACCGTTCTCCGTGACGAACCAGTGCATGTGGTTGCGTGTGGTGACCACACCGGCACCGGGATTGAGCACGTCGGCGATCTTCGATACGCCCTTGTTGGTGATCGAGGGCATGGCGATGATGGCTTTGCCGCCCTTGGAGAGCGAGGCGCCGTAGACGAAGTCGATTTGACCGCCCACGCCCGAATAGAACTTGCGTCCTAACGAGTCGGCGCAAACCTGACCCGTGATGTCGATCTGCAAGGCCGAGTTGATAGCCGTCACGCGGTCGTTCTTGGCGATGATGTAGGGATCGTTGGTGTAACCCACGTCTTTCATCAGCACGCCGGGGTTGTCGTCGATGAAGTCGTAGACTTTCTGCGAACCCATGAGGAACGTCGACACCATTATGCCCTTGTCGATATTCTTGGCTTCGCCGTTTATTACGCCCTTCTCCACCAACGGCAATACGCCGTCGGCGAACATCTCAGTGTGGATACCTAAATTCTTGTGATTGCCCAACTGTGCGAGTACGGCGTTGGGAATGGCGCCGATACCCATTTGCAGCGTGGCACCGTCCTCGATAAGTTCGGCACAATACTTACCGATCTTGGTCTCGGTCTCGTTAGGCTCGGCGAAGTGCGCCTCCATGAGCGGGGCGTCGTCCTCGACGAACATATCGATCTTCGACATGGGGATCATGGCATCGCCGAATGCGCGCGGCACATGGCGGTTGACAACGGCGATGACGGTCTCGGCGGTCTCGATTGCAGCCAGCGTGGCATCGACCGACGTACCGAGCGACACGTAACCGTGCTTGTCGGGGCGCGATACCTGAACCATGGCGACGTTGCACGGAACGGCACCCGAACGATAGAGCCGCTGCGTCTCCGACAGGAAGACGGGGATGTAATCGGCATATCCGCTCTGGGTCACCTTGCGGACGTTGCTGCCCACGAACAGCGAGTCGAGCTGGAAGATGCCGTCGTACTTGGGATCGGCATAGTCGGCCGGGCCCTCGGTGTGGAGGTGGTGTACGTGTATGTCGCGCAGTTCACCGTTGTCGGCGCGGCGGCACATGGCCTTGATCAGACACTGGGGGGCAGAGGCCACCGAGCTGAGGTGTACGTGGTCGCCCGATTTGATTACTTTAACCGCCTCGTCGGGCGTCGTAAATTTGATTTGATTAACCATTGCTGTTAAAAAAAGTAGTTTAGGTTATTGATTTAGGAATGTATGTTATTTGCGTTTTACTTCGACCTGTTCGTAGCCCTCGATGATGTCGCCCACGCGAATGTCGTTGTACGATTCTATGTTCAGACCGCAGTCCTGACCCGAGATCACCTCCTTCACGTCGTCCTTGAAGCGACGCAGCGAGCCGAGCTTGCCGGTGTAGATGACGATACCGTCGCGAATGACGCGTATGGGTGTCGAGCGCTGCAACTTGCCTTCGCGCACGATACAGCCCGCCACGGTTCCGACCTTCGAGATCTTGAACACCTCCATGACCTCGACCGAGCATACGATCTCCTCCTTCATCACAGGCTCCAGCATACCCTCGATAGCATCCTTGATCTCGTTGATAGCATCGTAGATGATCGAGTAGAGACGTATGTCGATCTGCTCCTTCTCGGCCGTTTTGCGTGCTGCGGCCGACGGACGCACTTGGAAACCGACGATAATTGCATTCGAGGCGGCGGCCAACAACACGTCCGACTCGGATATCTGACCCACGGCGGCATGAATGACGTTGACCTGCACGCTCTCTTTCGAGAGTTTGATGAGCGATCCTGACATGGCCTCGACCGAACCGTCGACATCGCCCTTGACGATGATGTTCAACTCCTTGAACGAGCCTATGGCGATGCGTCGTCCGATCTCGTCGAGCGTAACATGCTTCTGAGTCATGATGCCCTGCATGCGCTGCAACTGCTCGCGCTTGTTGGCTATCTCGCGTGCCGAACGGTCGTCGTCCATGACGTTGAACGTGTCGCCGGCCTGAGGTGCACCGTTCAGAC
>CAZEXJ010000091.1:0-5100 GCA_964516585.1 uncultured Alistipes sp. | reverse complement strand
ATTCCTGTATGTTGAAACGTGAAGGAGTAGTTGAAAGTCTCTCTTATCAAGTAGGTTTTGCCCACTCGTCTGCGGCCATATACGGCTATAAATTTCGAATACTCAGCCTGATATGCAGCCAGAAGATCCTGCTGCTCTTGTTTGCGACCTATAATCATTGTTCTGTGAATTATTAATGATGCAAATATAGGCAAATTTTTGAGATTTACGGTATCTCGCTCCAAAAGACGTTTTGTTTTATGACTTTTGGAGGATTATTAGACAGTGAATGCACCTGCGAAAGGTCACTATTAAGAAGAATCTAATTGTTGCCCAGCGCAATTTATCGTTAGTACGAAATTTACGCAAGAAAATGATTACCTTTGTACGCAAGTTGTTAATGGAATATTATGAATAGTACATTCAAATGGTTTCGCCGCATAATGACCGTGCTACTGGCAGTATTGTCGATATTGAAGGCTATCATTATTTGTGGCGAACACTATTGGGGATATATATCTTGTGCTTTGATTGCAGTCGGTCTGTTCGTCCTTTTATACGGACTGCTTTGCCTATGCTTGTTTGCTGTCGAGAAGCTCGTATATGCGTATGTCAAAGTATATAAAGAAAAGGTAATCTCACGTATCGAGGTTGAGGCTATTGATAAATATATCGCCGAGAACATCAAAGATGGAATGCCGCCAGTCAAGGCTGCCAACGTACAGAATGCACCGATGACCTCAAAAGAACGTATGGTTCAGTTTATGGCAACCTGCGAAGAAGAGCGCAAAGCATACATTGCAAAGAAGGAGATGGCCGATGCCGAGAAGTTGGAGAAGATACAAATGTATGCCCGCAATACGCTTCGTCCATTTGACTTTACTGATGAGGAGTTGTTTCAGGCATGCGAGTGCATCATCTCGCTGGTTGTTCATGGCGTTGTTGTCACGACACTGCCTGTTACGATTGAGAAGACCGGTCGAAAGACTTTGCTGACGCAGCACGATTTGGAGAACTTCGGTTGGAACATCGCATATCAATATGGTATAGCCAACACGCTGACGGCACAATTCGTATTGTACACATTCCGCGAGTGGTTCAAATCGACGGAGGCATCGACCATCGCCAAGAACCTCCGCAACACACGAGGTCGGCACAATATCGAGATAGACGAGCATATATTAGACAATGCTGATTCACAGGTTAATATGCGATAGCGGCGATTTGTCTGTAATTTCGCCTTGTTGTCTCCATATTTGTACCACGCAAGCGCAAACTATTGATATTTAATTGTGTTTATATTTGAAGAGGTAAAATAACAGATAGAACACTTTCTCGAACGGGGTTACCCGTGACCGGCGGCCGCGCGCCTTGACGTGCGGCCGCTTTTTGTATACCAAACCCCGTCGGCCGGTCAAATATTGGACGACGATTTTTCAATATGCAAAAAAAGCGTTATCTTTGTATGTAATTTAGATGTCAGTGGAACTGCTTATACATACCGTAAAAGAGCATCTCGAACACAACAAGCGTATCGTCGTCCCGCGTTTGGGCACTTTCATCGTGAAACCCGACGGAGAGACGATCGTACTCTCGGAGCTGCTGCGCGACGACGACGGAGTGCTGCGTGCATTATTGGCGGCAAAGGGTCTCGGCGAATTGGAGATCGACGGAATGATCGACCGCATGATCTTCAACATACGCCATGCCGTATCGGGCGGCAAAGAGTATGCCGTCGAGGGCTTCGGCACCTTCACGGCGGGAGCCAACGGCACCATACGGTTTACAAATGCCAAACACAAAAGCGTCGTGCAGGGCTACATCAAACCCTCCATACCGATGTCGGACAACGCCGACCGTCGCGAGGCCAAGGCTCCGATCACGACCATGTATGACAAGTCGGGCGAACACGAAGTGAAGATGTCGCGCTCGCACATCGCCAATCCCGATCCATACCTGCGCGGTTTGAAATACGACAAACACAAAAAGAGCGAACGCGAAGGCACGGTATATGTCATGCCGGGAGCGATGCAATCGCATCGCCACAACATACTCATCGCGCTGATAGCCGCTCTAACGGTCATCGGCATGGTAAGCTACATCTTCATCCGCCTCCGCAACGATCCCGAGCAGGAGCAGCTCGCCGTAAGCGACAGCGCATATATCGAAGATGTCGGCACGCCCGACCCGGTCGCCGCAGACACCGATGACAGCCCCGACGCCGATGCGGCGCCGGCCGGCACTGACCGACAGGACGAGACCGCCTCGTCAGATATCGAAACCGATCGAAACAGACAACAGCAAAATGACCGTTAGCGAATTAATATCAGTCAAACAGCGATTCGGCATCATCGGCAACTCCGATGCGCTGAACAATGCTTTGGAGGTTGCATTGCGTGTGGCGCCCACCGATCTGTCGGTGCTCGTCACGGGAGAAAGCGGTGTCGGCAAGGAGTTTTTCCCGCAGGTCATACACGCATTTTCCGCCCGCAAGCACAACAAATACATCGCCGTCAACTGCGGCGCAATACCGGAGGGTACGATCGACTCGGAACTTTTCGGTCACGAGAAGGGTTCATTCACCGGCGCGATCGACACGCGCAAAGGCTATTTCGAGGAGGCCGACGGCGGGACCATATTTCTCGACGAGGTGGGCGAGCTGCCGCTATCGACTCAGGTGCGCCTGCTCAGAGTGTTGCAGACGGGCGAATTTATGCGTGTCGGTTCGGCCAAGGTGCAGAAGACCGACGTGCGCGTGGTGGCAGCCACGAACAACAACCTGATGAAGTCGATACAGAACGGCCGCTTCCGCGAAGACCTCTACTATCGACTCAACACCGTACCCATAGCCGTGCCGCCGCTGCGCGAGCGCAAGGAGGACATCTATCTGCTGTTCCGCAAGTTTGCCAGCGATGTGGCGGTGCAGTATCGCATGCCCGCCATAACGCTCGACGACGATGCGCGCAAACTGCTCGAAAACTACCATTGGCGCGGCAACATACGTCAGTTGAAAAATGCGGCCGAACAAATATCGGCCATAGAACAGAGCCGTGCCATAACCGCCCAGACGCTGGCGAAATATCTGCCGCAGGACGATTTTTCGGCGCCGACCACCGTCGGCGGCAGCCGTCAATACGACGACATGACCAACGAACGCGAGTTGCTATACAAGATACTGTTCGACATGCGCAGCGACATCAACGATCTGAAACGCATGATGACAGAGGCTCTGTCGGGCGCCGTCCGCCAGAGTGCCGCACCGGCCGAACATCGCGAGGTCGTCGGTCTGCTGTCGCAGTCGACAACCATAGACCCGCGCCGTGCCATAGAGGTGGAGAGCGCCGAGGTGGTCGACGAGAATCCGCCGCACGAAATAACCAAAGACGACATGATGCGCGAGCAGATAATGCGGGCGCTGCGCAACAACAACAATCGCCGCAAAGATGCCGCGCGCGAACTATTCATCTCCGAGCGCACGCTCTACCGCCGCATGAAGGCGTTGGGCATCGACGAGGAGTAAACCGACAGATATGAAACGCTTTACGAAATACATCGTCATTACAGTCATCTGTGCCGTATCCGCAGCTTGCGGGTATAAGGTATCGTACAACTTCACGGGAGGATCGATCCCGCCCGATGCCAAGACATTCTCGGTGGCGTATTTCCCCAACAATGCCCCGATGGTGGCGCCCACGCTCAGCACGACACTGACGGAGGCTCTGCGCGACAAGTTTTCGCGCCAGACGCGCCTGCAACAGGTCGACGAGGGCGGAGATTTCGCATTCGAGGGCGAGATAAGCAACTACTCGTCGACAACAGCCTCGGTATCGAGCGGCGACTATGCCCTGCAAAACCGTCTGACGATAACCGTTCGCGTGACATTCACCAATGCTATCGATCAAACGCTGTCGTTCAACAACAAGAGTTTTTCGGCATACTCCGATTACGACTCCACGCAGCTGCTTATCGATGTGCAAGACCAACTCATCGAGGAGATAGTCGATCAACTCGTCAACGACATTTACATGGCGGCAGCCGGAAACTGGTAACAGACATGACCGATTTTCAACAATATATAGCAACAGGGAGGGGCGATGCAGCTACGCTCGTCGAAACATTTGACCGGCTCCTGCAACGTTATCCGTGGTTCTCGCTGGCACGCGCCGCACGCCGGCATGCAAGCGGACAGGCCGACGACAAACTCGGCATATTGTCGGGCAGCCGTCTGACATCGGCATCGGCATATCGAAGCGTCGACACCGATACGCTCACGCGCCTTACGGAGGACGACATCATCGACCGGTTCCTCAAAATAGGCGATTACCGCATAGTCTCCGACGAGAACGGCGCGGCGGAAGAGATACGCACCGAGTCGTCGCACGACGACGAAACCGATATGATCAGCGAGGAATTGGCCGAAATATACCTCTCTCAGGGGCTGTATAGCGAGGCAATCGACATTTATCGCAGATTAAGTTTGTTAAATTCGGAAAAAAGTGTTTACTTTGCGGAACTTATTGCGCGAATAGAAACAAAGAATAATTAAAATTTATATAGTATGTACACTTTCTGTATCGTAATGATCGTCATTGCAAGTATTCTTCTGATACTTGCCGTACTGGTTCAGAGCCCCAAGAGCGGCATGGCAGCCAACTTCGGAGCCGCCAACCAAACCATCGGAGTTCGCCAGACGACCGATATTCTCGAAAAGTTCACATGGGCGATGATCGTCGCAATCGTCGTATTCAGCCTGTTATCAACGACAGCCGTACCTAAGAAATCGGATGCTGGCAACGATTCTTTGGCAGCCAAGGTACTCAATGAGGCCAACAGCCAAACCAGCGACGACAAAGTCAATGCGCTCGACAACAGCACCGTGGCTCCGCTCGACAAAACTGTCGTAGAGGAGGGCGCCGCAGTGGAACAGAACGCCACCGCAGAGCAGAACACCGTCGTGGAGCAAAACGCCACAACAGAAGATACTGCTGCGTCGGCTCAAAATTAATCGCAAGCGATCAATCGGTCTCCTCTCATCAGGCGCCCGATCCGCAAAAGGCTTAACGAATCTGAAATTGATAATCACCCCTGTTGGACTTTGTTCCGACAGGGGTGAAATCGGTT
>CAZEXJ010000090.1:0-7704 GCA_964516585.1 uncultured Alistipes sp. | reverse complement strand
TACATTCTTTGACAACAACACGTCGTTCTGTTCTCTCGTTGCTCTCAATGACATACCAAGCGTCCAAAGCGATATTCGGTATTCACGACAACCCTACAACGCCCCACCCGGAGCAAAGCGATCCAAGTCCCCGCCCGAGGCTGGGGCGCTGTACCCTGTCATTGCGAGCCAAGCGCAGCGAGGCGTGGCAATCTCAAACGAAAATGCTCCCATGCGTTGAGATTCTCACGTCGCGTTCTTCGAACGCTCCTCAGAATGACATGGCGGTGGAAATTAGGTTCTCGCATCCCGGTGCGGCAATATTCGGCCGCTCGGTTCGTTTGTTATTAAAACTCGATGTTATGGTGTCGATAATGATAATATCGCTGATAGTGATCCTCCTGTCGGACTATTATATATGGTACGCGTTTCTCCACCACGCGCCTATGGTGTGGAGCATCGCTCACTGGATTCCGACGACGGTGCTGGCGGTGTCGATGATAGCCTTTCGTACAAGCGGCTCGCAGTGGTCGATTTCGCTCGCCGTCGCAGTGTTGTTCTGCATAGCGATGCCGAAGCTGCTGTTCACGATCGTGTCGCTGGCGGGACGCGCCGCGGCACTGTTGCATCCGGCGGCCGCCGCAGGGTTCAATGCGGCGGGTGCGGTCGTGGCGGCCGTGGTGTGTCTCACTTGCATATACGGGGTGGCATTCGGCTGGAAGCGCCTCACGGTCAGACATGTCGAGATCATATCGGACGATCTGCCGCATGCGTTCGACGGCTATCGCATAGTGCAGATAACCGATCTTCATGTGGGTACGTTCGGCCGTAATACGCGCTATATGCGCCGCTTGGTCGATCGCATCGACTCTCTGTCGCCCGATATGATAGTCTTCACGGGCGATTTGGTCAATCTGTCGGCCGACGAGCCGGAACCCTTCATCGGAGAGTTGTCGCGGCTGCATGCGCGCGACGGCGTGCTGTCGGTGTTGGGCAATCACGACTATTGCCTATATAAGCGTTACGACGACGAGCAGGGTGCGGCGCGCGACACGGAGCGCGTCAAACGCTATGAGCGCGAGGCGGGCTGGCGGCTGTTACTCAACGAACATGTCGATGTGGTGCGCGGCTGCGACACCATATCGGTTATAGGGGTGGAGAACATCGGCCGTCCGCCATTCCCGTCGCAGGGCGATCTGCGGCGTGCAATGCAGGGTATTCCGAAAGATAGGTTCAAGGTGCTGCTCAGCCACGATCCCACCCACTGGCGTGACGAGGTATTGCCCTCAACCGACATACAACTGACGCTCTCGGGGCATACTCACGGCATGCAGCTCAAAATCGGCGGTTTCTCGCCGTCGTCGTGGATCTATCCCGAGTGGGGCGGACTCTACCGCGAGGGCGACCGCTATTTGCACGTGTCGACCGGCGCAGGCGGCAACCTGCCGTTTCGATTGGGCGCATGGCCTGAGATAGTGGTCGTTACGTTGCGATCGGGGCAGCGTTGACCGCGCCCCGAGGCGATCGCTTAGAAATTATATCCCACTTGCAACGATACGGTGTAGTTGCGGCAGCCGAAGCCGATGTCGTCGATATTGTCGTGGTGGAAATCCACAATGCCCATGTCGGCGTTGATTCCGAGATAAAATCCGCAGCGGAGCGACATGCCGGCACCAAAACGCACACCGAAATCGGAGCGGCGCACCAATTGGTTGGCACCGCGTGCGGCATTCGAATACTCGCCGCCGTCGAGATCCCATGTATCTAAACGTCCGCCGGCACACCATGCGTAGTAGAGACCGGCGTAAGGCGCTATGTCGAGCCGTCCGACACGGAAGTGGTGCGTGGCGACGACGGGCAGTTGCAGATAGTTCAGACGCAGGACGGTGCGACTGTCGCCGTCCCAACTGTCGGAGTTGGTCATAGCACCGCCCTTGTGCGACAACTCCAAGCCTGCATCGAGTCCCCATTGTGCTGCGAACTGCCACTCGTAGTGCAATCCCACATTCCATGCGTATGTCAGCTCGTCGAGCAGTTCGTTGCCGCCCAAACCGGCTGCGCCGAAGCCGGCGCGCAGCGAGAGTCCTCCCCGTCGGTCGGTGGAATGTTGCGCATTGTCGGCACTCTGTGCCGGCAGAGAAGAAGAAATCAATATCAAAGGAATGATAACTGCAAATGTTTTAGCTTTCATATGATATATGTTAATTTAATATTTTTCTAACATTAGAAGATAGTCTTGACCTCTGTTGCCACTTGGTCCTAATTTATCCTCTTCAAAATGTAACCATAAGTCATTTTCTCTTCCGTAAGGAGATACGTAGTGTATAAAGTCTGTATAATAATAGCTGGTTTTCTCGCTAACAAGAATGCCTGCGACGAACTTTCTGTCTACGAATTTTGCATATTTAAATAGATTAGGTATTAATAATACAAATCTAAAAAAATATTTTATAAATACAAGCGGGTATCGGCAGAATTTTGCCGATACCCGCTTGTATTGTGGAGTTGTGTCCGTCTACCAGATCACGATGCGCTCCTCTTTGGGGCGGAACATCGCGCCGTTGGTGATAGAGAATGCCTCGAAGAAGGTGTCGATGTTGCGCAGCGTGACATTGACACGGTTGCGACCCAACGAGTGTACGTCGATTTTGGTCAGACGCTCGATCTCCTGATCGGTGATGTTCTGTCCCCAGAGCGTAGCATACGATATGTAGAAACGCTGCTCGGGAGTGAAGCCGTCGACGGGTGCGGGCTTATTGCCGTTCCACGAGTTGAGCATGGCCGTGTACGCTACGCGCAGACCTCCCTGATCGGCTATGTTCTCGCCCAACGAGAGTTTGCCGTCGGCATGTATGCCGGGCAGCACCTCCACGGCGTCGAACTGGTCGGCCAGCACGGCCGTCTTCTTCTCGAATGCGGCACGGTCCTCGGCCGTCCACCACTCGTTCATGTTGCCCTCCTTGTCGAACAGACTGCCCTGATCGTCGAATCCGTGGGTCATCTCGTGTCCTATGACTACGCCTATGGCGCCGTAGTTGACAGCATCGTCGGCCGCAGTGTTATAGAAAGGCGGTTGCAGGATGGCTGCCGGGAAGCATATCTCGTTGGTCGTTGGGTTGTAGTAGGCGTTGACCGTCTGCGGCGACATGAACCACTTCGAGCGGTCGACGGGTTTGCCCACCTCGGCCATCTCGTCGGCCGTGTACCAGCGGTTCGCCTCGACGATATTATCCCAGTATGACTTCGACGGATCGATCGTCAGCGAAGAGTAGTCTTTCCACTTGTCGGGATAGCCTATCTTGACGGTGAACGCCGCCAACTTCTCCTGTGCCTTGGCCTTGGTGGCGTCGCTCATCCAGTCGAGTGCAGCTATGTGCTGGCCTAATGCCGTGCGCAGATTCTCGACCATGGCCAATACGCGCTCCTTGTCGCTCTCGGGGAAGTACTTCTCGACATACATCTTGCCCACAGCCTCCGAGAGGATCGAGTTGGGCACCGACATGGCGCGCTTCCAGCGCGGACGTATCTCCTTGGTGCCCGACATCGTCTTGCCGAAGAACTCGAACGATGCCACGGCGAAATCCTCGCTCAAAAACGACGATGCGTCGTTTATGTAGTGTGCGGCCACATAGTTGCGCAGCGTCTCCACGGGCATATCCTTCAATATGCTGTTGACATTGTCAAGTGCCGAGGGTTGACCCACGACCATGTGGTGGAACTCGCCCACGCCGAGGGCAGTGAAGTAGGCGCGCCAGTCAAGGGCGTCGTAGCGTGCCTGCAACTCGTCGAGAGTGAAGGGGTTGTAGCCGCGCTGCACGTCGCGCAGCTCGACGTTCGACCACGATTTAGAGGCTATGCAGTCCTCGACCGTCAGCACATCGTCGACCATGGCGGGTATCTGCTCTTCGCCGATGCCGGCCAAGGCCATTATCTTGGCCAGATACTCCCTGTATGCGGCCTTGATCGAGGCGTATTCCTCTTCGAGATAGTAGTCGCGGTTGCCCATGCCCAAACCGCCCTGCTCGACGTAGAGTATCTTGTTGTTGCTGTCGGCTAAATCGGCTTCGGGATAGCTGCCGAAGAAGGTGGCGACGCCGTCGGTGTGGAGTGTGGAGATGCAGGCGATGAGCTTGGCGCGGTCATCTATCGAGAGGATCTTGTTCAACTCCTCGCGTATAGGCTCGGCGCCCTCGCTGTTGAGACGCTCCTCGTCGAGTCCCATTTTGTAGAGGTCGATGATCTTCTGTTCGACGCTGCCGGCAGCGGCCGTCTCTTCGGACATCTGCTGGAACAGCTCGTTGATGCGTATCTCGTTGTTCTCGCGCAGCACGTCGAAGCTGCCATAGCGGGGATACTCGGGTTTAAGCGGGTTCTTGGCCTGCCAGCCGCCCGTAGCCCACTGGTAGAAATCGTCGTTGAGGGCTATCGAACGATCGAAGTTGGTCGTGTCGATAGCCGGTATGATCTCTTTGTCTTTGTCGTTTTCGGGCGCACTCTTCTTTGCGCCGCCTGCACACGATGTCATAATCAGTGTAGTTGCCAAAATGTAAGTTAACTTTTTCATTGTTGCAAGTTTTCTTCATCGTATAAAACAGGGCAGACCCCGATGCGGCGCCCGCCCTTGGGTTTATTCTCTGCTCTCTGCCGCTATTTGCGGATTGCTGCTACACCGGGCAGCTCCTTGCCCTCCATGTACTCCAACAGCGCACCGCCGCCGGTAGAGACGTAAGATACCTTGTCGGCAAGGCCGAACTTGTTGATGCAGGCTACCGAGTCGCCGCCGCCGATGAGCGAGTATGCGCCATTCTGCGTAGCCTCGGCGATAGCCTCGGCCACAGCCCTCGAACCGGTTGCGAACTTGTCGATCTCGAACACGCCCACAGGACCGTTCCACAGAATGGTCTTGCAAGAGAGTATGTGGTCGCGGAAGGCCTTCTTGCCCTCGGCGGCGATGTCGACACCCTCCCAGTTGTCGGGGATGTTGTCAGAGGGAGCATCCTTGGTGTTGGCGTCGGCCGAGAATGCGTCGGCGATGAGCGCATCGGGGCTGGTGACGATCTTGACGCCTCTCTGCTCGGCTTTCTTCAATATGTCGAGAGCAACGGGGAACATGTCAGGCTCGCAGATCGAGTTGCCGATCTTGCCTCCCTGCGCCGCAGCGAAGGTGTAGGTCATGCCGCCGCCGATGATGATCGAGTCGACCTTCTCCAACAGTTTTTCGATTATGGTGATCTTGGTCGATACCTTCGATCCGCCGATGATTGCGCAGAACGGATGCTTGGGCGACAGCATCACGCCGTCGATTGCTTTCAACTCGTTCTCCATGACGTAACCGAACATCTTGTCCTCGGGGAAGTAGTCGGCGATTATGGCCGTCGAGGCGTGACGGCGGTGCGCCGTACCGAATGCGTCGTTGATGTAGCAGTCGGCATACGAGGCCAAACGCTTCACGAAATCCTTCTGCGAGGCCTTTACGGCAGCTTTGGCGGCAGCCTTCTGCTCGTCGGTGGCGTCATCGGCCAAACCGCGGGGCTTGCCCTCCTCCTCGGCGTAGAAACGCAGGTTCTCCAACAGCATCACTTCGCCGGGTTTCAGTGCGGCAGCCATCTGTGCGGCCTTTTCGCCCATGCAGTCGCCGGCGAAATTGACCTTCACACCTAAACGCGCCTCGATTGCCGGAATGATCTGCTCCAACGAGAACTTGGCGTCGTTGTTCTTCTTGGGACGGCCGAGGTGCGACATGAGTATAACCGAACCGCCTCTCTCCAATACCTTCTTGATTGTGGGTATGGCTGCGCGGATACGCGTGTCGTCGGTTACGCGTCCCTCGCCGTCGAGGGGCACGTTGAAGTCTACGCGGATAATGGCGCGCTTGCCTGTAAAATCGTAAGAATCGATCTTGAACATAGTGTTTTTGTTTTTAATTATTTATTGTTATGTGCTTGTTTCATATTTCGGTGCGGTTCGCGTCGGCCGGTCGCGGCACGGGGCGACGCATGCTCGAAAACTTTGCATTGCAAAGTTAGTGAAAAAATCCGTATGCGCGATACATAAAGTCGTTATGGGGCGCGAAAAACACAAAAAAACGTGCTCTCCGCCGTTGTCGTAGGGCGGAGAGCACAGATGACGGCAGAGGCGCCGCGGCCGAAGAGGAGCTGCATGAAAACGCCCCCGGCATGAAAACACGCCCGCCCTTTGCTTGCCGCTTAGGGTCGGCCGCCCGGTCAGTTCATCGAACGGTATTCGACGGGGGTAAGCCCCGTGCGGCGTTTGAATAGCCGGGTGAAGTGTTGCGGATATTTGAACCCGAGTTCGTAGGCGATCTGACTTACCGACTTCGACTGATCGAAGATGCGCTCTTTGGCCGTTTCGATCAACTTGTCCTGTATGTGCTGCTGCGCCGTGCGACCGCTCTGTTTCTTTACGAGGTCGCCCAAATAGTTGGCCGACAGGTGCAGCTCCTCGGCCATGATGCCGACCGTGGGCAGCCCCTCGCGCTCGGAGCGATTCGACGAGAACCAGTCATCGAGGATACTCTCGAAGCGTGTGAGTATGTCGCTGTTGACCGCTTCGCGCGTATAGAACTGACGGTCGTAGAATCGCACGCAGTAGTTGAGCAGCAGTTCAATGTTCGACACCACGAGGCGGCGCGAGTGGCGGTCGATGGAGTGTTGCAGTTCGTGTTCGATGTTGCGGAGGCACTCCAAGAATGTCTGCCGCTCCTGCTCCGACAGATGCAGAGCCTCGTTCGAGGCGTAGGAGAAGAAGGTGTATTCGCGCATCAGGTTGCTGCCCAACGAGGTGCCGCGCAGCAGTTCGGGGTGAAACAGCAGCGCGTAGCCTTTGGGCTGAAACGTCGTGCCGTCGTGCTCGACGCCGACCACCTGCCCCGGCGCCACGAAGACGAGCGTACCCTCCTGATAATCGTAGTATTGGCGGCCGTAGCGCAGGTCGCCGCACTTTAAGTCTTTTAAGAACACGGCGTAAAAGCCGAATGTTTGCAGATAGTGTTCCATGCGCGGAGATGTCGACATGTCGACCACCGCCACCAACGGGTGCAGCGTGGGCTGGCCTATGCGGTCGAGATATTGACATATCGTGTCGAAGCGCACAATATTCTTTTGAGCCATAATCGGTCGTTTTTCTTCTCTGCAAATATACTTATTTTTTGCGTGTCGGCTGCATCGCACGCCTCAGATCGGTAAAAATGGTATCGATAACCGTAACGCGGTTAGCTCGTGTCGTGCCGATGCCGGTTTCACACTCGAAACCCGGTGGAGACGGGAAATTAAGAGATTGCCACGCCTCGCTTCGCTCGGCTCGCAATGACAGGGTGCAACGCCACACCTTGTCATTCTGAGGAGCAACGCAGTTGCGACGTGAGAATCTCAACCATAACAGAGATTGCCACGCCTCGTTACACTCGGCTCGCAATGACATGGTACAAAGCCCAATAGTCTTCCCCAACCATATTCTTCGCGTCTATGCAAAAAAGGGGAGTCTTTCGACTCCCCTCCCCTTCAAAAATTAACCCTTAGTGACTCCTTAAAAGAGTTCCGACAGATAAGAATCGATGTAGAGCAATTCTGCATCTCCCTGTATGACTCTGTCGTAAAACAGCTCCTCGTCGGAGACGGATCGTGATGCTTTCTCGTCGATATCTCCCATAGGCTCGTTATTTAGGTTGTACACCATTGAAACGTGCCGCAGGCGACTTTATTGTGC
>CAZEXJ010000089.1:0-3230 GCA_964516585.1 uncultured Alistipes sp. | reverse complement strand
CTTTGATCGCTATATATGTCACTCCGAGGAGTGTGCTTTGCACGCGACGTGGGAGAAAACAAACGTCGACCACAATGCGACGGCTTACGCCGTTATACAATTCTGACCCTCCCCTAAATCCCCTCCTCGGAGGGGACTTGGGTCGCTTCGCTCCGGGTGGGGCATGGGACGGTTGGCGGGAATCCCGAGAAGTGCGCTTTGAACGCTCTGTATGTCACTCCGAGGAGCGTGCTTTGCACGCGACGTGGGAGTCTCTGCACACGATATGACAACGGAAACAGTTGTTCCCAAATGAGATTCTCACGTCGCGCTACGCGCTCCTCAGAATGACATGTCAGAGGGAATAGTCGCCCAAGCACCACAACCTAATTTTTCGTCAAAAGGCGTTAGTTACAAGCCGCACGTGAGAGGACGCAGACGGGCTGTACTTGGCGTACTGCCCGTTTGCGGATTCGAACGAGGCGAAGTAAATGACGACTTTTCACGAAAAATTCGTATATTTGTGCTCTGATATTAAATAAGAAGATATATGGCTTTACAATGCGGAATAGTCGGATTGCCGAATGTGGGCAAATCGACGCTTTTCAACTGTTTGTCGAATGCCAAGGCGCAGGCGGCGAACTTCCCGTTTTGCACAATAGAACCAAATGTGGGCGTGATAACGGTACCTGACGAGAGATTAGTCAAGTTGGCAGAGATAGACAACCCCAAGCGCGTCATACCCACCACGATCGAGATAGTGGACATCGCCGGTTTGGTGAAGGGCGCATCGAAGGGCGAGGGATTGGGCAATAAGTTTCTTGCCAACATACGCAATACCAACGCTATAATACACGTGCTGCGCTGCTTCGAGAACGCCAACATAACCCATGTCGACGGCACCGTCGACCCGGTGCGCGACAAGGGCATCATCGACACGGAGCTGCAACTCAAAGACCTCGAAACGGTTGAGAGCCGCATAGGCAAGTGCCAGAAACAGGCCTCGGCGGGCGACAAGGCCGCCAAACGTCAGTACGACATACTGCTGCGATACAAGGAGACTTTGGAACAGGGTTTGAGTGCGCGCACCGTAGAGCTTACGGCCGAGGAGCGCAAGGCGGTTGCAGATCTCAACCTACTGACCGACAAACCCGTGCTCTACGTCTGCAACGTCGACGAGGCTTCGGCCGTCAGCGGCAATGCCCACACCGAGGCGGTGCGCGAGGCAATAAAGGGCGAGAAGGCCGAGATGCTTATCGTGGCCGCCGCCACCGAGGCCGACATCGCCGAGCTGGAGAGCTACGAGGAGCGGCAGATGTTTCTCGACGACATGGGGCTGTCGGAGTCGGGCGTGAGCCGGTTGATAAAGGCCGCCTACCGACTTTTAGATCTGCAAACATTCTTCACCACGGGAGCCGACGAGAGCCGCGCATGGACATTCCGCCGCGGCATGAAGGCTCCGCAGACCGCCGGCATCATACATACCGACTTCGAGCGCGGATTCATTCGCGCCGAGGTCATCAAGTACGACGACTATGTGACGTTGGGTTCGGAACGAGCCTGCCGCGACGTGGGCAAGATAGGTATCGAGGGCAAGGATTACGTGGTGGAGGATGGCGATATCATGCACTTTCTGTTCAATGTTTAACCTGCATCGGGCAGGAAGCGGGAACACTGACGCGCGCGAACCTCGGCATGCGTCGCGCCATATGCCCGCCCGCATATACCCAATATACCCAATATACCCAATACATCCAATATACCCGCATACATACCCACTTATACGACAAATATCTAAATATTCAGGAATATGAAACGCTATTGGAAGCATCTGATCATCGCTGCGACCATCGTCGCAGCCGCATTAATCGTCTCGCGCGCATACACCTACCGCTATCGCACGGCGGGCGTCATTGCTGTCACGGGATTGGGAGAAACAGAGTTTACCTCAGATCTGATCGTGCTGCGCGGCTCGATCGACGTGGAGGAGTACGACGCCGGCGACGCCTATCGCGCTATCGAGCGCGACAAGGAGCGCGTCGTGGAGTTTTTATCTTCGCACGGCATAGCCGAGGAGTCGATTCAGTTCGACATGTTGGAGGTGGAGAAACAATATGAATCGATCTACAACAACGACGGCAATTATCAGGGATCGCGATTCTCGGGCTACACCATACACCAAAACTTCGCCATAGAGTCGCACGACATCGACACCGTCGAGGAGGTGGCACGCAAAATATCGTCGCTCATCGCCGACGGCATATCGATCGACGTCTACAACCCGTCGTACTACTACACAAAGCTCGACGACGTGAAACTCGACCTGATAAGCCGCGCATCGGCCGATGCACGCGAGCGTGCCGAGCGCGTGGCCGCCAGCGCAGGCGCCGAGGTGGGAGAGTTGGCATCATCGCGAATAGGCGTGTTCCAGATCACCGGCGCCAACAGCGACGACGAGTTCTCGGCCGGCGGTTCATTCAACGTATCGTCGCGCAACAAGAAGGCTCGCGTCACGGTGCGTGCCGAGTATAAGATTAAATAACAACTATATTTAATAGAGCCATGAACAACAGAGAAGTACGCGTTCGTTTCGCGCCGAGTCCAACCGGGCCGCTCCATATCGGAGGCGTGCGCACGGCCTTATACAACTATCTTTTCGCACGCCGTAACGGCGGCAAGATGATACTCCGCATAGAGGATACCGACTCGCAGCGTTTCGTCCCCGGAGCCGAGGACTACATCATAGAGTCGCTCAAATGGTGCGGCATAGAGATCGACGAGGGCGTCGGCGTCGGAGGCCCCCACGCCCCCTACCGTCAGAGCGAACGGCGCGAGATATATCTGAAATATGCGCGCCAGTTAGTCGACGCAGGTTGGGCATACTACGCCTTCGACACCCCCGCCGAGTTGGACGCCCTGCGTCACGAGGCCGAGTCGGCAGGCCGTACATTTGCTTATAACTACGAGGTGCGCACCAAACTGCCCACGTCGCTCTCGCTCGCGGCCGACGAGGTCGAGCGACGCATAGCGCGCGGCGACCAGTGGGTGATACGCTTCAAGATGCCCGAATCGGAGATCGTCGAGATGGACGACCTTATCCGCGGCCACGTGGAGGTCAATACCTCGACGCTCGACGACAAGGTGCTCTACAAGTCGGTCGACGCACTGCCCACATATCACCTCGCCAACATCGTCGATGACCACCTTATGGAGATCTCGCACGTCATACGCGGCGAGGAGTGGCTGCCGTC
>CAZEXJ010000088.1:0-4434 GCA_964516585.1 uncultured Alistipes sp. | reverse complement strand
AAAAAAACGCTTCTCGAAAGAAAAATTTACGATCTTTTTTGTTTGTATTCGGAATTTACTATATTTGCATAGAAGTTTTTTGTAATTAATATAGGTAGTAACCCTTAATTCACAGACTTAGCAACCTAAAACGAATTTTCGACACGAACCAGAAAGCCAACAGAACACTTCCTTAAAACCATTATTCGATCATTTCAGAGGATCCAAACTCGCAACAGCTCTCATCCGAACGCCTGTCGGCCGGGCATGTTCCGTCCGTTTATATATATTAAGGTGCGGTGAGAGCCCCTGAAATTACTAAAATGTTGGAACTAATTAAATTGAAAATGAAACACGTCTTACTTCCCCCCCCCGGTAAAATTGCTGTGCGTGGTGTGTTTACGTGTGCTCTTGCCTGTCTCTTGATGCTCGTCTCATTCGGGGCATCAGCGCAGAGCCAAACGATTTCAGGTGCCGTTACCGATGCAAAGACCAACACCCCGCTGGCAGGTGCAGCGATCATGGTCAAGGGCTCGACGATGGGCACCATCTCGGATGCGGACGGCTCGTACCGCATCAAAGCCAAGCCGAGCGACGTGCTGGTATGTACGTTCTTCGGTTACAAATCTCAGGAAGTTACGGTCGGCAATCGCACGACTATCAATTTCGCAATCCAAGAAGACAATACGCAGATCGACGACGTGGTGGTCGTAGGTTACGGTACGCTGAAGAAAACGCAGCTCGTAGGTGCCGTCGAAAACCTCTCGGGCAAGGCGCTCGAGGGCCGCACCAACTCGAACATCACCCGTTCGCTGCAGGGTCAGATCCCGGGCCTGAACATCATCCAGTCCGACGGTAAGCCCAACCACCAAGGTGCGATCTATGTCCGCGGCGGTGCAACCGGCTACCATGTCCGCAGCGGTGTGGGCAGTGCAAAGCGTAGCTCGAAGAGCATCGGACAGGGCGGTGGCGCGTTGGTGCTCATCGACGGTGTCGAGGGCGACCTGACGACGGTCAACCCCGAAGATGTCGAGACGGTATCCGTGCTTAAGGATGCTGCATCGGCTGCCGTCTACGGTGCACGTGGCGCCTTCGGCGTTATTCTGGTCAAGACCAAGGCCGCCAAGAAGGACCGCGTGACGGTCAACTACAACGGTTCGGTTTCGCTCAACCGCCGTACGGTGATCTGGGAGGACAATTTGGTGACCGACGGTCTGCAGTGGGCCGAGTATTTCGCCGATTTCTATCAGACTTCCTACAAGACCCCGCAAACGGTCGGCACCTTCCCCGGTGACATCAACAAGGAGATCGGCTTCTCGAAGGAGTACCTCGAGGAGTTCCATCGCCGCCGCGAGGATCCCTCCTACGAGAATTACGGCAACCTCTACGGCCGGATGGGCGGCAAAACCGTCTACTTCGGTTCGACCAACTGGTTAGACATGTATCTGAAGGACTACAGCTCGACGCACACGCACAACATCACGGTCAGCGGCGCAGGCGAGCGCAGCTCGTTCGTAATCTCGGGCCGCTACTACAATCAGGGCGGCATCTACAAGATCGGTACGGAAAAGTTCGATCAGTACAACCTGCGCGCCAAGGGCGATGTGAAGATCGCCAAGTGGCTGACGCTGGCCAACAACACCTCGGTCTTCAAGCGCAGATACCACCAGCCGATGGTCGTCGGCGCGTCGCTGCCTATCGCTCGCCAGATCGAGCACCGCGCACAGCCGGTTTACCCCGTGTTCAACGAGGACGGCACGCCGACCTATGCCGCCGCCGCCATGGTGTACGACGGCTGGACCAAGGACGAGGCTTATCAGGAGAACAACAAGCTGGATGTGATCACGACGACCACGCTGACCATCGAGCCCATCAAGGACGTGCTCAAGTTCACGGGCGACTTCACCTACAAGGCCATCCGTTCGGACCAGATGCGTCTGTCGCCGTCGCAGACGGGTTATACGAACCCCGGCGTGCCGCACGTCTACAACTCGAACTCCTATAAGTCGCTGTGGACCTACAACACGGACTATGTGGCTTCGAACGTCGTCGGCACGTGGACCCCGAAATTGGGCAAGAACCACAACCTCAACGTCGTTGCCGGTTGGAACATCGAGAAGACCAAGTACCGCAACTTCTATCTGCAGCTGACCAATGTTCTCTATCCGTCGATCCCCTCGTTCGAGCTGATGGACTCGGAGAAGTATACCGTCTCCGACTCGGGCTACGACCGCTCGCTGGTCGGCGTATTCGGCCGTGTCAACTATACGCTGCTCGACCGCTACATCTTCGAGTTCGCCGCCCGCTACGACGGTTCGTCGCGCTTCCCGAGCAACCAGCGCTGGGGCTTCTTCCCCTCGGGTTCGATCGGCTGGCGCGTGTCGGAGGAGCCGTGGATGAAGTGGTCGCGCGACTGGCTGGACAACTTCAAGATCCGCGCCAACGTCGGTTCGCTGGGCAATGCCAACGTAGGCGACTATTCGTTCATGGATCTGATGACGGCATCTTCCGGCAAATCGATTGCCCCGTCGGACATTCTGATCAATGGCAACCGCGTAAGCTATACGCTGCCGCCCTCGTCGTTCATCCCCGCCAGCCTGACGTGGGAGACCGTGACGACCTATGACATCGGTTTGGACATGGACTTCCTGCGCAACCGTCTGTCGTTCTCGGGTGACTACTACTGGCGCTACACCAACGACCTGCTGATCGAAGGTCCCGAGTATCCCGAGCTGCTGGGTGCATCGTCGCCGAAGGGCAACTACGGTTCGCTCAAGACCAAGGGCTGGGAGGCTTCGCTCTCGTGGCGCGACAGCTTCAAGGCCGGCGGCAAACCCTTCAACTACAACGTGAAGGTCAGTGTTTGGGACAGCCGTACGTGGGTCAAGGACTACTACAACATCAACGGCGATGTCTTCAACTACTACCCGGGCAAGGAGCTCGGTGAGATCTGGGGCTTCCGCACTGCCGGCTACTTCCTCAGCAACGAGGAGGCCGACAACTGGGCGACGGACAAGTACCACCAGAACGGTTCGGGTCTCTACCATGCCTATGCCGGCGACCTGCGGTTCATCGACATGAACGGCGACGGCAACATCCACCCGGGAGCAGGTACGCTCGACGACCACGGCGATCTGGACCGCATCGGCAATGCCGCACCGCGCTTTTTCTACGGCATCAATTTGGGCGCCAACTGGAACGGCATCGGCCTGAGCCTGTTCATTCAGGGTGTGGGCAAGCGCGACTGGTATCCGGCTTGCGACTCGGGCTTCTTCTGGGGTATGTACAACCGTCCCTACGGCTATCTGCCCAAGCTGCATACGACCGATTCGGTGAATGTCGACTACAGCACCGAGAACTGGGTCGTAACCAACCCGGGCGCCTACTTCACGCAGCGCAGAGCATATGCCGCCAACCGCAACGTAGGTCCTCTGAGCTATGAGAACGATTATTACCTGCAGGATGCTTCCTACTGGCGTATCAAGAACATCACGGTCGACTACACCTTCCCGCAGGAGCTGACCCGCAAGATCCGCATCGAGCGGCTGAAGGTCTACATCTCGGGCGACAACGTCTTCACGCACTCGCCGCTGTTCAAGCACACCAAGATGTACGACCCCGAGACGCTCGGCGGCGACAGCGACTACAATACGAAGATCACCGGTCTGGGCGGTGTCGGCGAGGGTTACACCTACCCGATGCTCAAGACGTGGACGATCGGTTTGAACATTACTTTCTAATAAAGGAGTGTAAGAAAATATGAAAAATATCATCAGATTATTTGCAGTTGGTGCGGTCGCTCTCACCGGTGTCGCTTGTGAGGATTTTCTGACTGTTGAACCGGTGAACCGAATCTCGTCCGAGATCTTCTTCGAGAACGGAGAGACCGACCTCGAACTTTATGCCAACGGCTTGCTGAATGCCTACTGCCCCGATGCCGAGGGCATCGGCATGGGCGACAGCTATACGGATGTCACGGCTTCGCAGCGCTCGACGGACTACTATGTCCCCGGTGCCGACTGGGATGCCACCAAGCAGGGCAGCTGGGCCGAAAGCAGCTGGCGCAATATCCGCCGTGTCAACACGATGCTGCGCGACATGGTGCGTGCCAAGGGGGTTACCGACGAGGCTGTTTACAACCACTACGAGGGTGTGGCCCGTTTCTGGAGAGCCTATTTCTATTACAGCAAGGTGAAGACCTTCGGTGATGTGCCTTGGGTCGATCATCCGCTCGATGTCGACGACGCGCTGCTGTTTGCCGGCCGCGACGACCGCGAGTTCGTGATGAGCAAGGTGCTCGAGGATCTGAACTTCGCCTGCACGCACTGCTCGGGCGACAGAGAAAAGTACAAGAATGTCATCAACAAGTGGGTCGCATTGGCCTTCAAGTCGCGTGTCTGCCTGTTCGAGGGCACCTATCGCAAGTATCATGCGGTGAACCCCTCGACGAATCAG
>CAZEXJ010000087.1:0-11719 GCA_964516585.1 uncultured Alistipes sp. | reverse complement strand
TGGGACAAACCTTGCATTTGGGATATGTCACGGCGAATACGGCATACAAGAGCGGCGATACGGACGGCACGTTCATCGAAGAGTTCTACATCAACGAGACGGGAGCATCGTACACCAATATCCCGCACACCGGTCATTCGTTCGAGATACCCGCATGTACCGCCTCGACGCGCATCACATGGCGAACAACCAACGAGTATAACGCCGGCCTTAACAACGGAACATTCTGGCTCTACATCGACAATGTAAAAGTGCAGATAGCGAATAACTAATTTGTATACCAAATATTATTTATATATGAAAAAATTATTATTTACAATGTGCCTGATATCGTTCGCGGCCGCCTGTTCACACGACGACACGACGAGCGACAAGGCCGAACAAGGCTCGATCACGATCGCTTGCTCGACAACGAACGAGATAGCGACCACGCGAGCCGACGTCAATTGCACCGTTCCCTCCATCGAGGAGTTCTCACTTACCATAGAGGGTGTATCGCTGCAATACACCTCGACATGGGCAACCATAGCGGAATTCAATGCCGACAACTATCTCTATGCCGCCAATTACAGAGCCATAGTCGAGGCGGGCGACATCACCGCGGAGGGCTACGACAAGGCGGCATTCCGCGGCGAGCAGACATTCACCGTCACCGCACGTCAGCAGACCACGGTCGACATTGAGGCGCACATCGCCAATTCGTTAGTCAAGGTCGCTCTGACCGACAACTTCCGCAACTACTTCACCGGAGGCTGGAAGTTGACACTGACCACGGCCGCAGGCAACAGCTTCGACGTCAGCACGCCGTCGGACGAGCCTCTGTTCATTGCTCCCGAGTCGTTCTCGATAACCGGCACCGCCGTCAAGCAGCCCAATGTCTCGGGCGGCAACGGCATAGAGATTACACTGCCGGAGATGAGTCGCGACAATCTCGCCGCACAGACGATCTATACCGTCACATTCGACGTATCGACCGCCGGCCGTGCGACACTTCAAATCCTGTTCGACGATACTCCCGTGGAGACCATCGACATCGAAAACGAACTTAACGACAACGCACAATAAAACGCATGAGCAATATGAAACACATATTCCGAACCGCTATATGTCTTGCTGCCGCCGCCGTCATATCGACAGCCTGCGACAAGGACAAGGCAGCATATAACGACGATCCCAACATTGGCAAGGATAATATCGGATACCTCTCTTTGGGAGGTTTGGAGGCCACGATCATGACCGACACCGAGAATTTCTCGTCGGAGAACCACGCATCGGCAGCCGGCACGCGTGCCGGAGCGCCCGACATCAACACATTTACCGTCACCATAACCGATTCGTCGGCACAGACGGTCGCCGAGTTCCTCTACGGCGAGCGTCCCGCCGCACCGATCGAGCTGCCGGGCGGAGTCTACACACTCACCATGACGTCGGGTCAGATGCCCGCAGTCGACTGGGAGACTCCCGTCTACGGCGCCTCGCGCGAAGTGGTCATAACGCGCAAGCAGACGACAACGGTCGACGACATAGTCTGCAAACTTACCAACGTCAAGGTTACGGTCGGCTACTCGGCCGATCTGATCGACCAGCTCGATGCCGCCAACACCTCGATGACCGTCTCGCTCCAACCCAACTCGACGACTTTCGCCATGGGTGAGACGCGCGCCGCATATTTCACCCCGACGGAAACTACCAACACGCTGCATCTCGCGCTCTCGTGCCGCTACAAGGGACAGGATTCCAACGTCGACATGACGGCCGAGATACCCGGCGTCAAGGCTTCGCAGTGGCGCAAGATCAACGTCGTGATACAGCATTCGAGCGACGGTACGGCCTTCATCGGCGTAACGTGCGACACATGGGCATACGACGAGGAGATAGTCTTCGACACCGCCTCTTACATGTGCGAGCCTACCATATCGGACGATGACGATCTGCCCACGATCATCTGGACTGATCACGACCTCTCGCAGGAGTTCCAGCTCACCGACGACATGTTCGACGCCGAGGGTGCATTCACCGGCTCGATCAACATCGACGTAACGGCCAAGTCGACGCTTAAATCGCTCACCGTATCGCTCACATCGGACAATGCCGACTTCCTCAACGAGTACACATCGATGATCCCCGCAACGGAGAATCTGTGCGCCCCGACCGTATCGAAATCGATACTGCAACTGCTTGGCTACCCCACCGCTTTGGAGGGCAAGAGCAGCGCCCGACTCCGCTTCGGAGCACAGGCACAGCTGATGCACAGCTACGAGGGCACGCACGCCTACACCATAACGGCCACCGACGACAAGGGTCGCACATCGAGCGCGACACTCACCATAAGCGTCGGCGACGGCAGCAGATCGAGCATCGTATGGGTCGGTCACGACATCAACCAGCGCTACGAGATCACCGACGACCTGCAAGTAGGCATACGCATCACCATACCGGCCGGCATCAAGGACTTCTTTGTCGACATAATATCGGATGTACTGACGCCCGAAGAGTTGCAAAAGGTAGGTCTTACCGATCATCTCAATTTGGTTGATCCCGGTGAATACAAGAGCAAACTCGAAGGTTTAGGCTTCCCCACCGGAGACGCAGTCTACGGCAAGACGCTCATCGATGAGAATACGCTCAACATATCGAGCTTCATGAGCCTGCTGAAAATCACGGGCAAGGGCAATACCGATTTCCGTCTGACGGTCATCGATGCCAACGATCAGAGCTGTGTAGGCACCATAAAGTTGGAAGTTAAATAATCGGAAAGGAGACAGACAATGAAAAAGATATTCAGTATATTGTGTTTGGCACTTCTGGCAACCTCCTGCTCGAAGCAGGGCGACGAGCAGGTGCCTGCCACCGACCGGGGCGCAGTGAAGATGAACGTCGCTCTGGCTGGTTCCACGGCGGCCGAGGGCAACGTCACCGTCAAAATATATCGAGTAACCGACACGGAGCGTCAACTCATACGCCGCTACACGTCGCTCGACGACATACCCGACTATCTGGCTCTGCTGGCCGACAACTACTGCGTGACGGTCGAGGCAGGTGACAAGATGCCTGCGTCGATGACCGACAAGAGTTACAGGGGCGAGACCGAGTTCACCGTCACACAAGGTGCGGTGACCGACATCACGGTCAACTGCAAACTGCTGTCGACAATCGTGGCCGTCCAGTACGACGCCACCGTGACCGACCTGTTCGAGAGCGGTTACACCACCACCGTAGCCGTGGGCGAGAGCTGCGACAAGACATCCATTGCCCAGAACGGCACGCCTAACCTGACATTCACCGCAGCCGGCGAGGGCTATTTCATCATGCCCGAGGGCGAAACGTCGCTCGCATGGCAGTTCGAGGGTACGCACCCCGTCGAGGGACAGGTGGTCAAGTCGGGTGTGATAACCGACGTGAAACCCGCCGTAAAATATACCGTGCGGTTCAAGTACTCGAAAGATGCCGACGGCATGCTCGCAATCGTGGCTACGGTCGACGAATCGGTTCAGGAGTTCGACGACAACATATCGTTCAGCCCCGATCCGACTATCATCGGCGACGGCTTCGACCTTAAGGAGGAGCAGCGCTTCACAAGCGGCGACAACACCTACTTCGTATCGGCTTTGGCCGCCATATCGGAGCTTAGGATAACCGCGGGCGACACAAGTTACGATCTGCTCTCGGGCAATCATGCAGGTATCACCGTCACCGTCACCGACGACAAGAACATCGTCGTAACACTCGGCGAGGAGTTCTTCGCCAAGCTCTCGGGCGGACGCCACGAGGTGGTATTCAACATCAAGGATGCCGACGGAGGCAAGTTGGAGCAGAGCGTCGCCTATATGACACAGGGTATAAACCCGCTCACACCGAGCGACTACGACCTGTGGGATTGCACGGCCACATTCTCGGCCACCGTATTCGACGCAGCTGCCACCGATGTCATCATCGCATATCGCCAGCAGGGCGGAGAGTGGAAGAACGTCACGGCCACACACACCACGGGCGACATCTACACGGCTGCCGGCAGCGACTTCTTCGCAGGCAAAACCTACGAATACCGTCTGCTCAGATCGACCGCTCAGGTGGGTGCAGCGTTGCAGACCGTCACACCCGACGGCGCGCAACTGCCCAACACGACATTCGAGTCGTGGTCGAAGCCCGGCAAGGCATACTACCCATACGCCGACGGCGAAGCCGCATTCTGGATGACCGGCAACGACGGTTCGACATTCCTCGGAGAGCAATTCAACCTCACCACGCCGTCAACCGACGTTCACGCCGGATCGGAGGGCACGACCTCGGCATATCTGAAATCGCAATACCCGAATGCCGCCGGTATCGGCAAATTTGCCGCCGGCAACCTCTTCATCGGAACGTTCTCCCTGAACGGCATGAACGGTATAGTCGATTTCGGCCGTCCGTTCACCTACACGGCCAAGCCGAGAGCAATGTCGTTCTGGATGAAGAACAATGCAGGTCAGATCAACCAAAACAGCGGCAAACCCGCCAGCGGCACCGACGTCAATCAGGCCGTCATCATACTGGCCAACTGGAGTGCGCCGCGCCGTGTCGACACCAGCAATATCGAACAGACTTTCCTCGACGTCGAGAACCTCGACAAGGAGCCGGGCGTAGTGGCCTACGGCGTATTCCGCACACAGGAGAGCGCGTTGGAGTGGTACGAGCGCACGGTCGAACTCACGTACATAAGCGATGAACGTCCCAACTACATAATGGTATCGTTCGCAGCGAGCGCCTACGGCGACTACTTCTGCGGTTCGACCGACTCGTATATGTACATCGACGATCTGAAACTGATATATTAATCCGATGCCGAAACTGAAATTGACAATCATAGTGCTGTTTGCCGCGACCCTCCCGGTCGCGGCACAACAGTATGATGACAACTCGGGTCTGTCCGCCGCAGTCCCGGCCGATAGCGTAGCGACGACAGTCACCGCTGCGACCGGCGTTGCCATTGACTCGACAGCAGACACCGCAGCAATAGCCGAACTTCATGCCGACGAAAACAGCGGCGATGCCGAACCCTCGCCCGACGACGCACGCCGTCAGCGCGGTTTCAGCACCTCCAACATGTTCGTACCCAAAGGGCAGTGGATATTCGGCGGCTCGGCCTCGTACTCAACGCACCGCAACGACAACTACAAACTGTTGATCGTGGAAGGCATCTCCTCCGACGGATATACGGTCAAGGTCAGCCCGATGATCGCCATATCGCCCAAGGACAACATGGCCTTGGGCATAAGGTTTATCTACGGCCGCACGATGCTCGACATGGACAACGCCTCGTTGAAGTTCGGCGAAGCCGACTCGGGAGTCAATATCAGCGTCGACTACATGCACCAGATCAAACAGGAGTACACCGGCTCGGTATTCTGGCGACAGTATATACCGATCGGACACTCCAACCGCTTCGCCATATTCACCGAGATACAACTCTGTTTCTCGGGCGGACAGTCGTCCGTGGTAGCCGAAGACGGCTTTCTGGACGGCTACCAGAAGTACCGCGGCACATACGCCACACATTTCGGCACCTCGGTAGGTCTGCAACCCGGAATAGTGGCCTTCGCCACCAACAACATGGCCTTCGAGATCAGCATCGGCGTGTTCGGCATATCGTATGAACGTACCAAGCAGATACACAACCGTGTGGAGACGGGCGACGTAAAAATGAGTGACATGAACTTCAAGGTCAATCTGTTATCGATCGGATTCGGAGTTTCGTTCTACCTATAAACCATGGCGCGATGAAAAGATTGATACTATTGTTACTCGCTTCGGCGTTCATCATATCGGACACGGCAGCCCGGCGGCCTGAGAAGGCCATTCCCGCTATCCCGGCCGACTCGGCAGCGGTCAAGACAGAGCGCAGCCACTTTTTACCGATGAAACGACGCATAGACCGAGAGATAAACAAGATAAAGAGCCTGTACAAAGGCGAGGTCATGATAGGATTGACGGCCTCCTACGGCACGGTCAAAGCCGACGATGCGGAGTGGATGCTCATACTGGACGACATTAACCTCAAAGGTACGATGACTACGGTAAACCCCTTTGTGGGGTACGCTTACAGCGACAACCACGCCGTGGGTCTGAGATTCGGCTATCAACTCGTCGAGGGCGATCTGGGCAACATCAATTTCGATCTGGGCGAGCAGAACGACCTGTCGTTCTCGTTGGACAACATGTCGCTGTCGAGCCGCAGCTACTCGTGGTCGCTATTCCACCGCACATACGCCGGACTCGACCAGAAGGGGCGCATCAGTTTCTTCGCCGAATGGGAGTTGCAGGCCAGAACCGGCACAATGGATTTCGCCTACATAAGCGACGACACGCGCAAGTTCTCGCACAGCCGCTCGACCGGATTCCATCTCAACTTCAACCCCGGCATGGCCGTGTATATATTTCCCAACGTATGCACCACCGTATCGTTCGGTTTGGGAGGATTGTACTACAACAAGATCAGGCAAAGCGACGAAGCAGGCAACCACACGGGCAGCCGCTCGCGCTCGGGACTGCGGTTCAAGTTCAACCTCGCCGACATAAACATCGGCATGGTCGTACATTTGTGGAACAAGAACAAGAAGAATTAGACGATGAGACGATTATACACGCTGTTCATATCGCTTCTTTCGCTTGCCGCCCTCGAAGGCTGCATCGAGAACGACATACCCTACCCCGTGGTCAAGCTCGACATCCTGTCGCTCGAAGCCGAGGGGCTGCTCTCACCGCCGGAGATCGATGCCGGACGCCACAGCGTTGCGCTGCGATTGGAGGAGACCACCGACATACGCGCCGTGAAGATCAACTCCGTGGAGCTGACCGAGGGGGCTGAGTCGAGCGTCGAGTTCCCCGGAGTATTCGACATGCGCACGCCGTTGTATGTCACCCTGTCGCTCTATCAGAATTTCGAGTGGACCATAACGGCCGAACAGAACATCGAACGCTACTTCAACGTCGAGAACCAGATCGGCGCTGCCGAGATCGACCCCGACAGCCATATCGCCACGGCCTACGTGCCCATGAACGCCGATCTGAACAACATAAAGATCACAGGGCTGAAACTCGCTCCGAAGGATATCACCACATACTCGCCCGATCCCGCCTCGTTCACGTCGTTCGACGACACGGTGCGCCAGATCGAGGTGAGCTACTTCGATATCAAGGAGATATGGACTCTGAAAGTGGTTAAGAGCGAAGTGGAGGTGGAGTTCACATCGGTCGACGCATGGGCGCGCAGCATCTGGCTCTACGCCTCTGGCCGCAGCGGCGCCTCTCTCGGCTTCCGCTATCGCGAAAAGGGATCCGACGAGTGGATCGAAGCCGGCGATGTCAAGTCCGACGGCGGACGGTTCCAAACGCGCATAACCGGTCTCGAACCCGAGCACAGCTACGAGGTCGTGGCATTCTCCGACGACAATCTGTCGCCCGTGGAGACAGTCACCACCGAGGCTGCTCCCCCATTGGAGAACGGAGGCTTGGAGAATTGGTCGAAGATAGGCAAATGTTACTACCCCTACTTGGAGGGCGCCCCCTACTGGGCTACCGGCAACCCGGGAGCCACGACGCTCGGCGACACGTTCAACGTCACTGTACCGCTCGCGGAGCCGCGTCCCGGATCGGACGGCGCCACATCGGCCTCGCTGCAATCGATGTATCCCAACCTTGCCGGCATAGGCAAGTTCGCTGCGGGCAACCTCTTCATAGGCCGTTTCGCCCAAACCATAGGCACCAACGGCATCGTACACTTCGGACGCCCCTACACGGGTCACCCCACGGCATTGAGAGGCTATGTGAAATATCATCGCGGCGACATTAACCGCGTGGGTTCGTCGCCTGCCGACAAACCGCTCTCCAAGGGCGATCCCGACAACGGCTCGATCTATATAGCCGTCGGCGACTGGACGGCCGCCGAATACGGAGGTGACGAGCAAAGCCCGGTTGCAATCGACACCCGCGACGTAAACACGTTCTTCTCGTCCTCGTCGCCCGCCGTCATCGGCTACGGCGAGTGGATCCTGACCGAGAGCGTAGAAGAGTGGACGGAGTTCACCATTCCGCTCGAATACGTGTCGACTTCGCGCCGCCCGACACACCTCGTCGTAGTGTGCTCGGCTTCGCGCTGGGGCGACTACTTCACGGGCAGCACCGACAGCCGCATGATAATCGACGATCTGGAACTGATATACGAATAGCCGGCACAACGCGATTATGCAGATATTTTGCGGAGGTTGCGAATAAATATCGCACCTCCGCATGATTTTTTTACTGTTCATTAGTTTTATTGATATATTTTCGTATATTTGTTCTAAGAAAAGCTATTTAAACTTACATATTATAAAAACTGCAAACTTAAAACTCACAATGAACAATGTAAACGTACATGAGTTGCAAGACGTGGTAATTCGTTTCTCGGGTGACTCGGGTGACGGCATGCAGCTTACAGGTACACTATTTTCGGACACTTCGGCACTGTTGGGCAACAGCATCTCCACCTTTCCCGACTATCCGGCCGAGATTCGCGCACCGCAGGGAACGGTAGCCGGAGTTTCGGGCTTTCAGGTACATTTCGGATCTTTTCCCATCGATAACCCGGGCGACTATTGCGACGTATTGGTGGCGATGAATCCGGCAGCGCTGAAAGCCAATCGCAAGTGGCTCAAACGCGGTGCGACGGTCATAATCGACGGTGACACGCTCACCGAGGATAACATCCGCAAGGCCGGCTTTGCGACGGACGATCCGATCGAGGAGCTGGGTTTAAGCGAGTACAACGTCGTCGTTCCCGACATCACGACCATGACGCGCGAGGCGCTGGCCGATATGGAGCTTGACAACAAGTCGGTGGTAAAGTGTAAGAACATGTTTGCATTGGGCATCTGCTTCTGGCTCTACAACCGCCCCGAGGATCACGCAAAGAGCTACCTCGAAAGCAAGTTCGCCAAGAAGAATCCGCTTATCGCCGAGGCCAACAAACGCGCCATAGACGCCGGATACAACTATGCTGCGAACACGCATCAGTTCGCCAACACATATACTGTGGCGCGCGCCAAGCTCGAAAAGGGTACATATCGTTCGATCAACGGCAACGTGGCCACAGCGTGGGGATTCTGCGCCGCTTCCGAGAAGTCGGGACGCCCGCTTTTCTGCGGCTCCTACCCTATTACTCCCGCAACGGTCATTCTCGAAGAGTTGGCCAAGCGCAAGGATCTCGGCGTGAAGACAGTGCAGGCCGAGGATGAGATCGCCGGCATCTGCACCTCGATCGGCGCCGCATACGCCGGCGACTTCGCCGTCACGACCACTTCCGGCCCGGGTCTGTCGCTCAAAAGCGAGGCCATGGGTTTGGCCGTCATGGCCGAGCTGCCGTTGGTAATAGTCGACGTACAGCGCGGAGGCCCCTCGACAGGTCTGCCGACCAAAACCGAGCAGAGCGACCTGATGCAGGCGCTCTACGGCCGCAACGGCGAGTGTCCTTTGGTGGTTATCGCAGCTTCGTCGCCCAGCGACTGCTTCCACTATGCATTCATGGCGGGAAAGATCGCCATGGAGCACATGACTCCCGTAGTGCTGCTCACCGACGGCTTCATCGCCAACGGCTCGGAGCCGTGGCGCATACCCTCGATGAGTGAGTATCCCGCCATAACGCCGCCCGTTGTCGAGCCGCATGCCGAGCAGGACTTCATGCCCTACGCCCGCGACGGGAAATTGGTGCGCGGTTGGGCATTCCCCGGCAAAAAGGGTTTGGAGCACCGCATAGGCGGACTTGAAAAGGATCATCTCAAAGGATCGATATCATACGACCCGGCCAACCATCAGGAGATGACCTCAACGCGCCGCCGCAAGGTGGAAATGGTAGCCGATTTGCTGCCTACGCCCGAGGTATTCGGCGCCGACGAGGCCGACGTACTGGTCATCGGCTGGGGAGGTACGCGCGGTCATCTGCACAGCGCAGTGTCGCAGTTGCAGGCCGAGGGCAAGAGCATCGCCCACCTGCACTTCAATTACATCTACCCGCTGCCTCACGGTGTGGAAGAGATTCTCGCACGTTACCGCCGCATCATCGTATGCGAGCTGAACGAGGGTCAGTTCGCCACCTACATGCGTCAGACATTCCCGCAGTTCAAGTTCGAGCAATACAACAAATGCGAAGGCCAGCCCTTCACGTTAGTCGAGCTTCGCGATAAGTTCAACACTTTATTCCAATAGAGTCATGGCAGAATACAAATATACTCCCGCCGATTTCAAAAGCGATCAACAGGTAAAGTGGTGTCCCGGCTGCGGCGACCACGCAATACTCAACGCTGTGCAGCGCGCCATGCCCGAGGTGGCCGACGCGCTCGGCAAGCCTCACAATATGTTCACGTTCGTGTCGGGCATCGGCTGCTCGTCGCGTTTCATCTACTACATGAAGACTTTCGGTTTCCACACGATCCACGGTCGTGCCAACGCCATAGCCACAGGCATCAAGACGGCCAATCCCGGGCTGTCGGTGTGGGTGTGCACGGGCGACGGCGACTCGCTGGCGATCGGCGGCAACCACTTCATACACGCCATTCGCCGAAACATCGATCTGAACGTCATACTGTTCAACAACGAGATCTACGGTCTGACCAAGGGTCAGTACTCGCCTACCACCAAGCTTGGCAAGATAACCAAGACATCGCCCTACGGCACGGTCGAGAAGCCGTTCAACCCGGGCGAGTTGGTCATCGGCGCCAAGGGCACGTTCTTCGCGCGCACGATCGACATGGAGGTAATGCTGACCAAGGAGTGCCTTGTGGCCGCAGCCAAACATCACGGCATGGCCGTTGTGGAGGCTTTGGTCAACTGCGTCATCTTCAACGACAAGACACACGCCTCGTTCGCCGGCGACAAGGCCACGCGCGAGGAGAACACTATCACGCTGCACCACGGCGAGAAGATGCTCTTCGGCAAGGACCGCCGCAAGGGTTTAGTGTTCGAGAACATGCGGCTGAAGGTCGTTACCGTGGGCGAAGATGGTTACACCGAGGACGATATATTGGTACACGACGCTCACACGCAGGATACCACGCTGCACTCGATGCTGGCCGCCATGAAGTATCCCGAGTATCCCGTCGCCGTGGGTGTAATCCGCGACGTGAAGGAGGACAACGTCTACGATGACCGCGTAGCGGCTCAGATCGAGGAGGTGAAGGCCAAATCGAAGATTCGTTCGGTCGACGACCTGCTGCATTCGGGCGAAACATGGACGATCGAATAAGAGTCAATATAATACACATTTATGAAAAAACGCCGACTTAGGGTCGGCGTTTTTCTTTTTGGTCTGTTTATCGCTCGCAATATCCCGAAAAAATCATATCTTTGTAGGTCGCTTTACCAAAAGCGCGCAACCCTTGACGAGAAACCTAACAAAACATAATAAACTCATGAGAATTTTCAAACTATTGATTATGTCGGCATTAATCACAACGGCCGGAGTATCGGCCTCGGCCGGCGACAGCGGGCGCGTAGCAATCAAGCCCGATGCACGCATCGAGCGACAGGTGAAGAAGATCCTTTCGCGCATGACCCTCGAAGAGAAGGTTGGACAAATGGCCGAGATAGGCATCGACATGCTCGGCAACAGCACCAGCGGCGTGGCCGAAGACAAAGCTTTCGTACTCAATGTCGAGGCTTTGGAGTCGCTCGCCTCGACCTACAAGTTCGGGTCGGTGCTCAACGCCCC
>CAZEXJ010000086.1:0-13228 GCA_964516585.1 uncultured Alistipes sp. | reverse complement strand
TGTCATTCCGAGCCGAGCGCAGCGAGGCGTGGGAATCTCGTGCACGAAAGAGATTCTCACGTCGGCCGCAAGCGGCCTCCTCAGAATGACATGTCTATGGGAATAGTCGATCCCAACCAGATTCTTCGTCGGCCTACGGCCTCCTCAGAATGACATATCGGAGGAAATCGTTTCCAAAGCACCACAACCAAATTTTTCGTCAAAAGGCGTTAGTTACAAGCCGCACGTGAAAAGGACGCAGATGGGCTGTACTTGACGTACTGCCCATTTGCGGACTTGAACGAGGCGAAGTAAATGACGCCTTTTCACGAAAAATTACGAAAAATTACGAAAAGATGCCTCGTGATATATGGTATCGCATTATAATAAGGTATCGCGACTGCGCCGGACGATGCACAAGGCACAGACAAAGAGTGGCGAGCCACTTGACAAATTCGCCAAGGCGGAGCCGGCAAAGACGTCGGTGCAGAATGGCGCGGCGGCGCTGACTCAGACCGGTGTTGTAGCTCAGACGGACGAAGTAGTCGCGGGACAGCTTCTGCGGCGGAATTATATGATACATAACGGCTCGCGGAGTATAGAGGCATCGCTCGCCGGCATTGGCCAGACGCTCGAAGAGGTCGCTCTCCTCGCCGCCGGCAAGCGTGGCGCCGCAACGGCCGAGCGAAGTGTCGAAGCCCCCGTAACGCTCTATCGCCGAACGGCGAATGGCCATGTTGCCCCCGCCCGGGATACGACCTGCGGGAAACTCGCGCACGCTATGGCCTAAATCTATCGGGTTGGCGATCGGCCGCTCGGTGTAGCGCGACATCCAGCGCGGACGGGCGGTCTCGTACTCGGCAATGATAGCGCCGCCGGCCGAGGCGGCCTCGGGATGCGTGTCGAACAGGTCGATATAAGCGGAGATGAAATCGGGCACGATGCGTTCGTCGTCGTCGATAATGGCTATGTACTCGCCCGTGGAGCAGGCTATGCCGCAATTGCGCGCATGGGAGAGTCCCTGCCGGCGTTCGACGACACAGCGTATGTTGAGACGGGGGTGTTCGGCGGCGAATGTCCCGACTCTCTGCGAGGTGTCGTCGGAGGAGTTGTTGTCGACCACGACGCACTCCCAGTCGTCGGCGGGCGCACTCTGCGCCGCCACCGAGTGCAGGGTGGTGAGCAGCTGCCGGCTGCGGTTGTATGTGGCTATGATGAGCGACAGACGTATCATGATGCAAAGGTATGATTTTATTCCCGATTTTCGATCGTCGAAACGCATATTCGATCGCGGCTTTTGCGTATCTTTGCGCCCATGAAGACACGACTTGCAATATTCGATCTCGACGGCACGCTGCTCGACACGATCGACGATCTGGCGGCAGCGGTCGACCACACGCTCGCCATGCGCAACCTGCCGCGCCACACCACCGAGGCCTACCGCCAAATGGTCGGCGGCGGCATACGCCGACTTATACTGCGCGCACTGCCCGAGGAGCTGCGCACCGAAGAGTATGCAGCCCTCTGTCTCACGGATTTCATAAGATTCTACACCGACAACATCGACGTATGCACACGCCCCTATCCCGGCATCGAGAGGCTTGTCGCCGAGCTGCCGCGCCGGGGTGTGAAGATCGCCGTGGACTCGAACAAGTTTCAGGAGGGAACGGAACGGCTTATAGCACGGTTCTTTCCGCAGGCCGACTTCGTCGCCGTATGCGGCAACCGCGAAGGCGTGCCGCTCAAACCCGATGCCGCCGTGGTCGAATCGATAATGCTGCGCGCCGGTGTCGACCGCGCCGGCACGGTGATGATAGGCGACTCGGGCGTCGACATGACAACGGCGCGCAACGCCTCGATCCGATCGATCGGCGTCGAGTGGGGCTTCCGCTCGCGCGAGGAGCTTAAAGAAGCCGGGGCCGAGACGACAGTCGCCTCGGCGGAGGAGCTGTTCGATGCCATAATGCTCTAATCGACACAATAGGCGCGCACGTCATCGGCCGTAATGCGGTCGTTGCAGAGTATGGTCAACCGCTCGACGACGTTGCGCAGCTGGCGTATGTTGCCCGTCCACGGCATCGCCGACAGAGAGTCCATGGCCTCTTGGTCGATGCGAATAGAGTCGCGGCCGCGACTCTTGCAGATGCTGTCGATGAAGTGGTTGACCAACAGCTCCACATCGCCCTTGCGCTCGCGCAGAGGCGGCACATGAATCACGATGACACTCAATCGATGATAGAGGTCTTCGCGGAAATTGCCGCGGCGGATCTCCTCGTGTATGTCTTTGTTGGTGGCGGCCACGACACGCACGTCGACCGCAATATCCTTGTCGCCGCCCACGCGCGTGATCTTGTTCTCCTGCAATGCGCGCAACACTTTGGCCTGCGCCGAGAGCGACATGTCGCCGATCTCGTCCATAAAGAGCGTTCCGCCGTCGGCAAGTTCGAACTTGCCCTTGCGTTGGCGCACGGCCGAAGTGAACGAACCCTTCTCGTGACCGAACAACTCGCTTTCGATCAGCTCGGCGGGAATGGCCGCGCAATTGACCTCGACGAAAGGTCCGTCGCGGCGCGGGCTTTTAAGGTGCATCGAGCGCGCCACCAACTCCTTGCCCGTACCGTTCTCGCCCATGATCAGTACTCGTGCATCGGAGGGTGCGACACGGTCGATCATACGGCGCACCTGCTCGATCTGCTCGGAACGGCCGATGATCTGCTCGGGACAGATGCCCGCGCGGCGCGGGCGCATTCGCCGCACCGCCACACTCGGCCGCTCGTCGGCATTTGCCGCCTCGGCCGCCGACAGCGAACGCAAAGTGCCCAGCAGGCGGTTCATGTCGATAGGCATGGGCAGGTAATCGACCGCCCCGCGCTTCAATGCCTCGACGGCCGACGGGATCGAGGGGCGGGACGTGATGACGATCGTCGGAATATCCGACATCTCCGGCAGCCGATACTCGCCGTCGGCGATCATCACATCGAAGGCCTTGCGTTGCCACAACTCCGGCACGCGGCTCTCGTTGTCGATCGCCTCGGTCGAATAATTCTCAAAATCCAATCTCTCTCGCAGAGAGTTGCACATGCTTTTAGATTGTTCAAGAATTAAAATTTTCGTCATATCTTGTATTTATGAATAATTTGCATTTACTTTGTAGTAATAAATTCGATCGTGGCATTTTCCATTAAGGTTGCAAATAATGCGTGAAGCTGCAAAATTTTATGCTGTGAAGCAAGGACAACAGTGCAGATTGAGCTATTTTAAATCGGGGAATGAACAATTTGTAACATTTTTCAAACAAAAGACTTGTTAGATTTCTATGAAAAAAAACTATAACTATACGCGGCGCAAACTCTTTCTGCCCGAATACGGGCGGCATATACACGAGATGGTCGACTCGCTGCTCTCGATCGGGGATCGGGCAGAGCGCACGCGTCAGGCCAAAGCCGTCATCGCCGTCATGGGCAATATCAACCCGCTGTTGCGCGATACGGCAGATTTCACACACAAACTCTGGGATCATCTGTTCATCATGTCGGATTTCAAACTCGACGTCGATTCGCCATACCCACAACCTTCACGCCAAGAGTTGACCATAACGCCGAGAAAAATGAAATATTCGCAGTCGCGCATAACATTCAAGCACTACGGCAAATATACACAGCAGTTCATTCGCTCCATGGCCAAGGATTCGGAAACCGGCGTCATCGACGAGGAGATGATCAACATAGCCCGCTACATGCGCACCAAGAGTTTCGAGTATAACAACGAACATCCCAACAACGAGGTCATAATAAAGGATATCCGCGCCATGGCCGGCAAAGACATCTCTCTCGATGAGGCCTCGATAGGCAATATCCGCAGCGAATACCGCTCGGTGATTCCGATGCGAATGATGCGCAACAATCAGCGCAACAACAAAAATCAGGCACAGAAAAACCGCCAGAACAGGCAGCAGAAAAGCAACGGCAAAAACATCGCCCGACACAATTCATACAAATAGTTTGACGTTTTTCACAAAGAAAATGTTAAATTTGTGGCCGTTATAGAACGACTTTTTGCAACATACACTTTTATAAATGATGAAGAAGTATTTATTTGCGGTCTGCATCGTGGCTGTTATGGCCGTTGCATGCAACTCATCGACCACGCCGACGACGACCATATCGGGACGTCTAATGGGCAACGACGTCGAAATGCTCTATTTGGTCAAGGCGTCGGACAAACTCGACAATGCCGAGATCATCGACTCCGTGAAGTTGGCCGACAACGGATATTTTGAATTCGAGATCAAAGATACGGACAAAGCTCCGAGATTCTATAAACTCGTCTACGCGGGCGGCCGCCCCGTGACTCTGATCGTCAGCGCCGGCGACCGCATCACGGTAAATTCGGCCGGAGACATATTCCATAACTACACGGTCGAAGGCTCGGAGGAGTCGCAGCTCATACGCCAATTCAACAGCGAGTACTACGGCGGTTACGACAAGCTGCTGTCGCTAAACGAAATGGCAGCAAACTCGGCTCCGTCGCAGGCCGCCGCATTCAACAAGCAGATATACCAGACGATCATATCCACCATACAGTCGCAGGTGCGCTTCGTAGGCTCGCATCAGGACAAGCTGGCTTCGATCTATGCCATGCGCCAGACTCTGCCCGAGCCGTTCGAGGATATGTTCGCCGGCATGGGCATAACCAACGCACACCGCAATGCCGTCATCGAGTCCGTAGGCAAAAGCTACCCCGACTCGCCCTATCTCGCCGTACTGAAAAACGACATCGAGTATCAGCAGGCGCTGTCGGCGCTGTCGGACAAGATCGCCTATCTGCCATTCCCCGAGATCGAACTGCCCGACATCTACGGCCAGATGCACAAACTCTCGTCGCTGCAAGGCAATGTCATACTGCTATACTTCTGGGCTGCCGAGGCGGGAAACAGCAACTCGGTAAACGCCGATCTTAGACAAATCTACGACAAGTACCACGATCGCGGTTTGGAGATATATCAGGTATCGGCCGATACCAACAGCGCGCTGTGGATCGAAGCTGTGCGCAGTCAAAACCTGCCGTGGATCTCGGTATGCAACTATGAAGGTCCCTACTCGGTGCCCTTCCGCGTCTACAACGTCACGACATTGCCGACGCTCTATCTCATCAACCGCAACGGCGACGTGGTGACGGACAAGATAGAGTTCGGTGATCTCGACCGCCGCATAGCCGCACTGCTCTGACACACACTCTATCGACCCGACAATGTATTACTTCGCATCGGATATTCATCTCGGCGCGGGCAACCGCGAAAAGGCCGTACATATCGAGAAACGCTTCTGCGCATGGCTCGACCGGGTGAGCGCCGATGCCGATGCCATATATCTTGTCGGCGACCTGTTCGACTTCTGGTTCGAATATCGCAGGGTCGTGCCCAAGGGATTCACCCGCACGCTCGGCAAGTTGTCGGAGTTGTCCGACCGCGGCATCGCAATACATCTTTTCACCGGCAATCACGACATGTGGTGCCGCGACTATCTGAGCGAAGAGTGCGGCGTGCAGCTACACTTCCACCCCGAGCAGATCGATATAGCAGGGCGGCGAGTATTCGTAGCGCACGGCGACAATATGAATATCAAGGGGCAGCCGCTGTTGCGTCTGATGAACGCCGGCTTCCGCTCGCGCACCCTGCGCGTGCTGTTTTCGTGGCTCATCCACCCCGATTTAGCCATGAAGTTCGGCCAATGGTGGAGCGGCAAATCGCGCAAGTCGCACGGCGGGGAGCCTGTAACCCTCGCGCGGCTCGACTTCCTCGTCGAGTATGCCCGCATGCGCAAGTGCGAGCAGCCCGACATCGACGCATTCATATTCGGCCACATGCACCTGCCCCACGACTACGACCGCGAAGGGTTGAGAGTGCTTTTCATGAGCGACTGGTCGGGCGACGAGGCCTCGTATGCAACCGTCGACGACAACGGCAGACTCGCAATCAAAACTTTCGATCTACGATGAAACAATATCTCGATCTGTTGCGCACCATACAGCGCGACGGCGTGGTGCGCAACGACCGCACCGGCACCGGCACCAAAAGCATATTCGGCTATCAGATGCGCTTCGACCTGAGCAAGGGATTCCCGCTGCTAACCACCAAGAGGGTCTTCATCAAGGGCATCATACACGAACTGCTGTGGTTCCTGCGTGGCGACACCAACATAAAATATTTGGTGGACAACGGCGTACACATATGGGACAGCGATGCCTACCGCTTCTACAATGAGCTGTGCGTGCGTCACGGCGTATTGCCCGTCGACATGCAGACATTCATCCGTGCGGCAGCCGACGGCATCGACTCGCCCATTGAGGGGTACCGCTTCGGCGATCTGAATCACGTCTACGGCTACCAGTGGCGCAACTGGCCGGCCGACGACGGCAACCATATCGATCAGATCAGCAACGTCATCGAGACCATAAAACACAACCCCTCGTCGCGGCGCATGATCGTCTCGGCATGGAACGTGGCCGAGGTCGACGACATGGCTCTGCCTCCATGCCACGTGATGTTCCAGTTCTACGTCGCCGACGGCCGTTTGTCGTGCCAGCTCTACCAGCGCAGCTGCGATACGTTCCTCGGCGTGCCTTTCAACATCGCGTCATACTCACTTCTGACGATGATGATAGCACAGGTGTGCGGCCTGCAACCGGGCGACTTCATCCATACGCTCGGCGATACGCACCTCTATCTCAACCACATGCAACAGGTCGAGGAGCAGCTGTCGCGCACTCCGCGCCCACTGCCGCACATGCGTCTCAACCCCGGCGTCAAATCGGTGTTCGACTTCCGATACGATGATTTCTCGCTCGAAGACTACGAACCCTATCCGGCTATCAAGGCCGAATTGTCATTCTAAAACGCCGCAGACATGTTGAACATCATAGCAGCAATATCGCGCAACGGCATCATTGGCGACCGCAACTCGCTGTTGTGGCATATCACCGAGGATATGCGTTTCTTTCGCCGCACAACCTCGTCACACACCGTCATCATGGGGCGCAAGACATTCGAGTCGCTCGGATGCCGGCCGCTGCCCAAGCGCGACAATATAGTCATCACGCGCAACAGCGACCTCCGTTTCGAAGGTGTGAAGGTCGTCCACTCGCTCGACGAGGCTGTCGATGCAGCAGGCGACGGGGAGATATTCATCATAGGCGGCGCACAAATCTATGCCGAAGCTCTGCCGATCGCCGACAGGCTCTATATCACACGTATCGACCGCGATTATCAAGGAGATGCGCGCTTTCCCGACTACGACGCATCGCAGTGGCTTCTGATCAGCCGCGAGGAGCATGCCCGCGGCGAGGAGTTCGAATACCCTTTCGCCTTTGAGATATACGAACGCCGCAAATAAACAGACGTCAATAAATATCGCAAATAAAATAGTGGGAATAGTCGTCCGCAAATGAGATTCTCACGTCGCAACTGCGTTGCTCCTCAGAATGACAGAGTACAACGCCCCGCAATGTCATTCCGAGCCGAGCAAAGCGAGGCGTGGGAATCTCAAACGGAAATGCTCCCATACGTTGAGATTCTCACGTCGCGGTTTTCAACCGCTCCTCAGAATGACATGTCGGTGGAAATAGTCGTCCGCAAATGAGATTCTCACGTCGGCCTGCGGCCTCCTCAGAATGACAAAACAGTCGCAATATGCGACGACTGACCCCCTTTTTTGGTCGTTTCACCGATCGAGAGCGGGTTGGGTCGGAAATTTGTATTATCTTCGCGTGCGAAAATAAACACTAAGGTATACATAAAGAGGTATGAAGAGACTACTTGTCGCACTATTGTCGCTCACGGTCGCATCGTCGGCGTTGGCTCAAACGAGCAAGGTCACGGCCACAATCATCGATGCCGAAACCAAAGAGGGCGTCATAGGCGCCATAATCGAGTTGGTATCGACACACAACAGCAATATTCGCAAACATCAAACGTCGGGTTACGGCGGTAAGATAGAGATCACGGGCGCAGCATACGGTGACTATACGGCCACAGTGTCGTTTATCGGGTATGAGACTTACACCACCGCGGTCAAGATCGACAAGGCTGCAACGGCCATGGGCACCATAGAGTTAGCCGTCGCGTCCACCCGCATCGAGGCCGTGGTGAAGGAGGTGCAGTCGCTGCGCACGTCGCAGAACGGCGATACGGTAAGTTACAACGCCGCAGCGTTCAAGGTTGCGGCCGATGCCGATGTAGAGGGGCTGTTGAAGAAGATGCCCGGCATCACGATAACGAACGGCACGGTCGAGGCACAGGGCGAGGAGGTCAAGAAAATCTTTGTCGACGGCAAGGAGTTCTTCGGCGAGGATGTCTCGACGGCGATCAACTCGCTGCCGGCACAGGCTGTGGACAAGGTCGAGGTATTCAACAAACTGAGCGACAATGCCGAGTTCTCGGGCATGGACGACGGCGAGGGTTACAAAGCCATCAACATCATCACTCACAGCAATATGCGTCAGGGACAGTTCGGCAAGTTCTATGCCGGATACGGCTACCAGACACAGACCGACGACGTGACCTCGCACCACAAGTATATGGTCGGAGGCAACGTCAACATATTCAATAATTCGAGCCGTCTGTCGGTCATCGGCCTGTTGAACAACATCAACCAGCAGAACTTCTCGTTCGAGGACATCCTCGGCGTGTCGGGCGCAACCGGCGGGCGCGGAGGCGGCATGGGTCGCGGCGTGGGACAATACATGGTGCGTCCGCAGAACGGTGTGGCCAAAGTAGGTTCGATAGGTGTCAACTACTCCGATTCGTGGGGCGAGAACGACAAGGTGAAACTCACTGGAAGTTACTTTTTCAATCGCACCAACACCCGCAACATAAGCCGCTTGGAACGCTGGTACGAGGCTCCGTCGCCTATCGATACGCTCGAACAGGACGGCCGCTCGCAGACGTTGAACAACAACCACCGTCTCAACCTGCGTCTCGACTGGCGCATATCGGCCAATCAGTCGCTCATGTCGCGCACAGGATTCAGCTATCAGGGCAACGATCCTTTCAGCGAGACCAACGGTGTGCAATACGGCCAAAGCGGCTACAACATCATCAAGAACGGCAGCGATGCGACATCGGCGGCCTACAACCTGCGCGAGTTTCTCTCGTACCGAGCCAAACTCGGCAAGGCCGGGCGCACGATAACGGTCGACGCCTTCGTCAACTGGCGCGACAACTCGCGCAGCAAGACCCGCAGCTACTCGACATTGGAGACGCTGCTCGATCCCGAGACAGACGAGTATAATCCCGTGCTTAGATATGTATCGTCGCAGGCTCCCACATCGTCGCTTCGTTTGGAGGGCAACTTCACCTACACCGAGCCTGTGTCGAAATCGTCGCAGATAAGTTTCCAGTATCGCGCGGCACTCAGCGACCAGAACATCGAAAAAACGGCCTATATCACAGGTCCCGACTACGTGACCGACGGCCTTGTGCCCGATGCCTCGTTGTCGAGCGACACCGACAGCCGCTACATCACGCACCGCGTCGGTCCGGGGTTCCGCTATTCGAAGAACAGGAATACGCTCGTGGCCAACCTCTACTATCAGTATTCGACGCTCGACGGCGGCGTGCGCGACTACGACATCAAGCGCAGCTACAACGATTTCACCTATTTCCTTATGGGCAACTTCGCCATAAACCGCGAGAATACGATACGTCTGTTCGTCATGTCGCATACCGAGAATCCGTCGGTGGCGAATCTGCAAGACATCTACGACGTCTCGAACGCGCAGTATCTGTCGAAGGGCAATCCCGATCTGAATCCGGCCTACTCGCACCGCATCAACTTCCATTACATACGCTCCAATGTCGAAAAGGGGCGCACATTCATGTGGATGTTCTCGGCACGCTTCACGCAGGACTACATCGGATCGTCGATCTACTACAACAAACCGATCGTGGTCGACGGCGTGGAGTACAAACCGCTGCAATACACCACCTATGCCAATATTGACGGCTACCGGTCGCTGCGCACCCACATAAGCTACGGCTTTCCCATAAACCCCATAAAGTGCAACCTGAACGTTATGGGCGGCGTAAACTACACGCGCACGCCATCGCTCGTCGACGATCTGACCAACTACGCGAGCAACATCGGCTACGACGCCATGGTGTCGTTGGGCAGCAACATATCGGAGAACATCGACTTCACGCTGCAATGGAACGGCACATACAACGACACCGAAAATTCGCTGGCCAAGTCGGGCAAGAACCAATACTTCAACCACACGGCCACGGGCAACCTGAAATGGGTGTTCTGGAAGGGCATGACACTGACGCTTTCGGCATCCTACAACCAGTATGTCGGTTTTACGAACAACTACAACGAGAGCTACGTGCTGTGCAACGCATATATCGGCAAAAAGGTATTCAAGAACCAGCGCGGCGAGATCATGATAGGTGTCAACGACATGTTCAACCAAAATACCTCGTTCACCCGCACCATGAGCAGCGGCTACACGCAGAACTCGTGGAACAGCGTCGTGGGACGTTACTACACCGTGCAGTTCAACTACAACCTGCGCCATTTCAACAAGGGCGCATCGAACGACATAAGCGATTACGACGGCATGGATATCAAGAGCCATCGTCCGTTCGGCGGCCGTCCGCCCATGGGGCGCCACTGAGCCGAACGGCGATAATCTGTGCAAGACGATTTTCGCAACCCTGTCATTGCGAGCCGAGCGCACTTGATCCCGATATGTCATTCTGAGCGGAGTGTAACGAAGCGAAGAATCTGGTTGGGAACGATTATTTCCACTGTTCTGTGTGGATAGAGACTCCCACGGTCGGGCTATGCCCTCCCTCGGAGTGACAAGGAGAACGGATATATCGTCCACGCACATTGTCCCCAACCAGATTCTTCGCTTCGCTCAGAATGACACCGCAGGGAAAGAGATTCTCACGTCGCGTTTTTCAAACGCTCCTCAGAATGACAGGGCGCAACGCCCCTCGTCACCCCGAGTGACAAGGCATAGCGCCGGGATGCCCGCATAAAATGACATAATGCAAAATATTAATATCTTTTTTAAGAATATTCTTTAATAAATTGAATAATATATAATATTTTTTTATTATATTTGTAGTCGGAATATTAATATTTAATTAATACGCTGATGACGACGCTCACGAAATTCTTCAACATCGATTCCGACACCAACCTCAAAGGCATTACCCACAAAAACAACATCATCAAACGCAACATAATTGCGTATATGGCCGTCAACGGCGACAGCACGCTGTCGGAGCTGACGCGTGAGTTGCACATATCGGTGCCGACGATGACCAAGCTCGTACAAGAGTTGGTGGACGACAGAATTGTGAACGATTTAGGCAAAGTGGAGACCCCGGGCGGACGACGTCCCAATGTCTTCGGTCTGGCCAATTCGGCCATATACTTCGCCGGCGTCAACGTGGGGCGCGACCACATGACATACGTCATCACCGACTTGCAAAACAACATCATAAAGGAGACGACCGACACCACATTCGAATTAGTCGACCGTTCGCAATGTCTCGAACGCATATGCTCCAACATAGCCGAGTTCATCGACACGTGCGGCATCGAGCGCGGCAAGATCCTCGGTGTGGGAGTGTCGATCGTAGGACGTGTCAATCCCGAAACGGGGCGCTCCTACAAATACTTCACATCGAGCGAGGAGTCGCTGTGCGATATCATATCGTCGCGCATAGGCATACGCGTATTGTTGGAGAACGACACGCGTGCACGCTGCTACGCCGAATACACCAACGGCAAGTCGAAGAACGAGAGCGACGTGATATATCTGCACATGGGACGCGGCGTGGCCATAGGCATCGTCATCGACGGCAAGTTGTATTACGGCAAGAACGGATTCGCGGGCGAATTCGGGCATATACCCTTCTTCGACAACGAGATAATCTGCGCATGCGGTAAAAAGGGGTGTCTCGAAACCGAGGTGTCGGGCATCGCCATAGAGGAGAAGATCATAAAACTCATCAAGAGCGGCGTCAACACCATACTGCGCGAGATGTACGACCGTGGCGAGACCATACACATCAACGACATCATAGCCGCCGCGCGCAACGACGACAACCTGTCGATCGAGCTTATCGAGGAGGCGGGCGAGAAGGTCGGCAAGGCCGTGGCGTTCCTTATCAACACGTTCAACCCCGAGACGGTGATCGTCGGCGGCAATCTGGCCGCGGCGGGCGAGTATCTCATGCTGCCGCTCAAATCGTCGACCAACAAATATTAGCTCAATCTCGTCTACAAGGATACGAAGTTCCGCGTATCGAAGATGAACGAGAGCGCCAACGCATGGGGTGTGGCGATGTTGATCCGCAACAAGGTCATCGGCCTGTAAATCGCATCTGTCATGACAATAGATGCCGCAACATGCCGCCTCCGCGCCGTAGAGCAGAGCGATGTCGAAACGATGTACCGCTGGGAGAACGACCCCGAAGTGTGGCGCGTAAGCGGCACCACGGCGCCATTCTCGCGCGACCAGCTGCAACGCTTCGTCGACGAGCAGCGGTTCGACATCTATGCCACACGGCAGCTGCGCCTGATGATCGACGACAACGAGGGGCGCAGCGTAGGCGCGATCGATTTGTTCGAGTTCGATCCGCAGATGCGGCGCTTCGGCATCGGCATACTCATCTACGACACATCCGACCGTCGGCAGGGCTACGCCTCGGCAGCAGTCGCCGCCGTACAGCGATACGGCCGGCAGACACTCGGCATACACCAGATATGGTGCAGCATGGAGGTCTCCAATCGCGCCAGCATTGCACTCTTTCACAAGGCGGGATTCGAGGAGTGCGGCCGTCGGCGCGACTGGATATGGACTCCGGAGGGCTATCGCGATGAGATCATCATGCAATGGATCGCCGAATAAAAGTATAAGACAGGGACTCGTGCGTCGGTCTGCCGCCACGGGATGAGAGGACATAGCACCGATTAATGTCACTCCGAGGAGCGTTTGAAAAACGCGACGTGGGAGTCTCGACGTTCGACAAGACAGTGAGAATAGTCGTCCCCAAATGAGATTCTCACGTCGGCCGCAAGCGGCCTCCTCAGAATGACACAGAGCAACGCCCCGCAATGTCATTGCGAGCCGAGCGCAGCGAGGCGTGGCAATCTCAAACGGGAATGCTCCCATACGTTGAGATTCTCACGTCGGCCGCAGGCGGCCTCCTCAGAATGACAAAACAAACGTCAAC
>CAZEXJ010000085.1:0-2127 GCA_964516585.1 uncultured Alistipes sp. | reverse complement strand
AGGCGACCAATTGGATGCAATGCGCATACTCACCCCCGACAAGGAAACCTTCTACTTCAAGCTGACCAACAACACGGAGCAGACGCTCTATGTGAACGTGCTGATGGTGGCAGACGGGAAAGCGCAGCTCGCCTTCCCGCTTGGTTATACCTGCAACGAGCCGTTCATGCTACTCACCCCCGGTGCGTGCAAGGAAATCCCCCAATTCCTCTTTGCCCTGCCCCAGGAGGGAGAACCCCAATACTTCCCCTTTGCTACCCCTTTCGCTTTCGACGCCCAGGCCTTGCAACTCCTGCTCCGCCAAGGAGCAAAGCCCGCCTCCGACTCCTCCCTCTCCATCGAGCTGCTGTGGAGCAGATGATGGCGCTCTGCATTGCCGCAGGCTTCCTGTTTCTGCCGCAACAGTCGGCAAAATTTCCCGCCGACACCAATAGATTACATTTCTATCCATAAAAAGAAAAACGCTGATACAAAATCCTGCAACGGTTTATCAGGACGGGATATATTCGTTTTCGAATAGACTCCAAATAGTTAATATATAGCTGTTTGGAGTTTTTCTTTTGCCGTTCGTGCCCGCATTTCCAATCAAGTTGCACTTGCTATTTTGGGGACGGTCGGAAAATTTTATTGAACTGTTACAATAATCTCGAAAATTCACCCTATCTTGCGGCAAAATCATCCGCAAGGCGAAACACCCGCTTTTCGGTGAACACTTACGAAACGTATCGGCGTGTTTTTTTGACCTGCACTATGGATACCGAATTATTGGATGGACTGTCCCGAGGCCGACAAGAGGCTTTCGACCGGCTGATCCGGGAATACTACCCGCGTCTGATGGGGTATGCCCGGCTGCTGCTCGACGAGCAGAATGCCCAGGACGTCGTACAGGAGGTATTCCTCTATGTCTGGGAACATCGGTCGCGATTGCATTTTATCAACGGATTCGAAAGCTACCTCTTCCGCGTTTGCCACTCGCGGATGCTCGATACGATCAAACGCCGTAAACTATTCGAGGTCTCGGACTCTATCTTCGACCTCCAGCAGCAGGAGGATGCCGCCTGGCTCGAACACAACAACGAGGACATCGTGCGCACGATCTGCAACAAGCAGCTGCTGGAACGTGTCCTCACCCTGACGGATACACTGCCCGAAAAACGTCGCGAGGTATTCCGCCTGTCGCTGCTGCACGACATGAGCAACGCCGAAATCTCCGAACTGCTCGACATTCCGCGCCGTACGGTCGAGGGACACCTCTACCATGCACTGCGTTTCCTGCGGGCGCGCATTTCCAAAGAGGAGCTGCTCCTGCTTATGAGCCTGCTTCTGTTGCGCTGACCCTCTTTACCCTTCTCCGGAAGAAAATTTTCAAAAAACAAGGAATCGAGCTGCGTAAATTTCGCGGCTCGATCGTTTAATCTTTAGAACCATGCAAGAAAAGGAGTTTATGAGCCCTTCGAAGATCCTGGAATTCATCAATCGCCGCTGCGACGCCGATACGGCCGCCGAAGTGCGCGCCTGGATCACCCGAAGCGACGAAAACCGCGCCGAATACCTGCGACTGAAACAATTATGCGCCCTGAAGGAGGTACACCGCCACTCCGGACGTCTGGTGGTTGAGGGGGCTCTGCGGCGATTCCACACCGAGATTGCACAACGCCGGCGCGTGGACCGTCTGCGCCGGTGGGCATACGCCGCATCGTCCGTTGCCGCACTGCTGGCTGTCGGGTTGTTTATTATAGGTGTCGAGCTCTACTCCGAGCGGTTCGAATGGCATACGGTAACCAATACGGCCACCGACGAAGTGGTGCGTTTTACGCTCAACGACGGGACAAAGGTCTTCCTTCGCCGCGGGGCGGAGCTCTCGTTTAGGGAGAATTTCCTGCGGCAGCGGAATGTCCGGCTTCGGGGCGAGGCCTTCTTCGACGTGGTATCCGACTCAATCCGCCCGTTTGTCGTGCAGACTCCGGATCTTCACATCCGGGTGCTGGGAACATCCTTTGACGTCATTGCGGGGGATACGACCGTGGCGATTCTCGAACGGGGGCGCATCGCTCTTGAAACGACCTCCGGACGGGAGCTTGCTTCGATGCTTCCGGGCCAGCGCGCCGTGGTGGACGGTGCTTCCGG
>CAZEXJ010000084.1:0-5267 GCA_964516585.1 uncultured Alistipes sp. | reverse complement strand
AGCCGAGCGCAGCGAGGCGTGGCAATCTCGTGTGTGAATGAGATTCTCACGTCGGCCGCTTGCGGCCTCCTCAGAATGACATGCCGGTGGAAATAGCTTCCCAAGCACCACAACCCCATTTTTCGTCATATACAACGCGATGACGGAGCGAAGCAATAAATGACGCCTTTTCACAAAAAATTAGTATATTTGAACTTTGAAAACAATGTCACACGCATACGTAAATATCCACACGCACTATCCGGCCGAGGATTCCATATGCCCCACGCAGGCGGGCATACACCCGTGGCGTGCCGGCGAGCAGAGCATCGACATCGAGGCAATGAAGCGAGCCGACATGATAGGAGAGATAGGCTTGGACTATGTCGCACAGGTGGATCGCAGCGTGCAGGAGCGTGTTTTCAGAGAGCAGCTGGTCATTGCCGAGGGGTTAGGCAAGCCCGTCGTACTGCATTGCGTCAAGGCTTTCGAGCCGATGATGAACATACTCGCCGGGTATGACCTGCATGGCGTGGTGTTTCACGGATTCATAGGCTCGCCCGAGCAGGCTGCCGCAGCCGTCGGCAAAGGGTATTATCTGTCGTTCGGGCAGCGCACGTTCGGCTCGCCAAAAACCATGCGCGCACTGTGCGAGGCGCCGGCCGACAGGATATTCTGCGAGACCGACGACGATCAGGTCGCGATCGGGGAGATATACGGTCGTGTGGCCGTGCTGAGGCAGACGAGCGTCGAGGAGTTGGCCTTGCGAATAATCGACAATTACGAAAAACTGTTTGAGAAGAGATGAATAACTGGCTTGAACGCACCGAATTGCTTTTGGGCAAAGAGAAACTGTCGCTGCTCGCCGGCGCCAATGTCCTCGTCGTGGGCGTGGGAGGCGTGGGTGCATACGCCGCCGAGATGATAGTGCGCGCAGGTGTGGGCAGGATGACGATAGCCGATGCCGACGTGGTGTCGGAGAGCAACATCAACCGGCAGTTGGCGGCATTGCACTCCACCATCGGCATGGCCAAGGCCGATGTGCTCGCCGCACGACTGCGCGACATCAACCCCGATCTGCGATTGAAAGTCGTCAACCGCTACATCAAAGATGCCGAGACCGATGCTCTGCTCGACTCCGACCGCTTCGACTATGTGGTCGATGCAATAGATACGCTGTCGCCCAAGCTGGCGTTGATAAAGGGCGCGCTCGACCGCCGTATACCGATAGTGAGTTCGATGGGAGCCGGAGCCAAAACCGATCCGACGCTTATGGAGATCAAGGACATATCGAAGACCCACCACTGCCCGTTAGCGCACATGCTGCGCAAGCGTCTCCACAAGATAGGCATCAATTCGGGGTTCCGCGCCGTATTCTCGCCCGAGCCGATACGTGAAGGGGCGATGATCCTGTGCGAAGAACAGAACAAAAAGTCGAACGTGGGCACCATATCATATATCCCGGCCATGTTCGGCATAGGGTGCGCATCGGTTGTCGTGCGCGATCTGATAGGCGAAATGAATTGAAACCAATAAACATATAATCATGAAAAAGATAGTTTTTCTCGACGAGTACAGCATCTGCGGCCGCGACCTCTCGGCCATAAGGGAGCAAGGCGACTACACGGGTTACGACAACACCTCGCCGGAGGATGTGGTCGAGCGTCTGCAAGGAGCCGAGGTGGCCATATCCAACAAGGTGATGATCGATGCCGACGCCATGCGGCAGCTGCCCGATCTGAAACTTATATGCGTGGCGGCCACGGGCATGAACAACATCGACCTCAATGCCGCCGCCGAATTGGGCATCGAGGTGCGCAATGCCGTCGGGTACTCCACATACTCGGTTGCCGAGACCACGCTCTGCTCCGCCCTCGCCATAAGCCGCGAGGTGGTCTATTACGACCGCTATTTCAAGAGCGGCGCATACGCCTCGGCCGACCGCATGTTCTGTTACGACCGTCCTACCCGGCAGTTGCGGGGCAAACGGTGGGGCATCATCGGCATGGGCAACATAGGCCGCGAGGTGGCACGCTTGGCAACGGCATTCGGGTGCAGCGTGGCCTACTTCTCGACCTCGGGCGTAGAGCGCAGGGAGGATTACGAGCGAATGGAACTCGGCGAACTGCTCGGCTGGGCTGACATAGTTTCGGTGCACTCGCCTCTGAATGAACGCACGCGCAACCTGATCGGGGCATCCGAGTTGGCCAAGATGCGACGGTCGGCCATTATCATCAACGTGGCGCGCGGCGGCATCATCGACGAGACGGCGCTGGCCGAGGCACTCGACAACAATATCATAGCCGGAGCCGCACTCGACGTCTTCACGAGCGAACCGCTGCGAGAGTCGCCGCTATACTCGCTGCGCGATCAATACAAACTGTTGGCCTCGCCCCATAACGCATGGTCGTCGGCCGAAGCCATAGACCGACTCGTAGAGTGTATCGCCGACAACATACGCAACTACCCGGCGCAACAGAAATAAGAAGCGACAAATATATCCGACATTAAAGCTAAAACCCGATGAAGCGATTAACACTTTTTACCCTTTGCATCGCAACCGCCGCGGCAACATCATGCGGCAATGAAACAGCGACGACGACCAAATCGGTCGAGGTGCCTATGGCTCCCTACGCTGTATTCGAAGACGGCCTTCACGCCGACATCACGCCCGAGGGCTGGCTCAAAGAGATCCTCGTGCGCCAGAACGAAGGCCTTACGAGTCACCCCGAGGCCATGTCATACCCGTTCGATTCGAACCTGTGGGTGGGAGAGATAGAACGTGACTCGGAGAACCGCGGCTCCGACTGGTGGCGTTACGAGCAGACCGCCTATTACATCGACGGTCTGACCCGATTAGGCTATCTGCTCGACGACGAGGCTCTGTTGGACGTCATGCAGAAGAACATCGACTGGGTGCTCGACCACCCGCTGCCGGCCAAGCAGGGCACGCCATACTCGGAAGCCGACATCGACGAAACACTGAAAAAGCACCCCTACTTCACCGCCGAGGTATCGGAAGACCCCAAAGCGCAGGCGCATAACAGACACATACGCAAGGAGGTGGAGATGCAGCTGTGGATCGGTTCGTTGGATCGTCCCGAGGGACGGTTAGGCGCCGACATAAGGTCGATGGCATGGCCGTTCGCCGTATTCTTCCGCGCCATGAAGGCCTATTACGAGGCTACGGGCGACGAGCGCATTCCCGCCGCTTTGGAGAAGCACTACCTGTCGTATTCGGCCGAGGAGACAGGATACAACCGCTTTGTAGTCAACGTCGAGGGCATACTGTGGACATACGCCATAACCCGCAACCCGCAGTTGCTCGCGCTTGCCGAGCAGGCATGGGCACAGGACGGAGCGGAGCTGACTCAGGAGAACTGCCTCGATGACTCTGAGCTGCACATGCACGGCGTCACAATGAACGAGCTTATGAAGGTGCCGATGCTGCTCTACCAGTACACCGGCAAGCAGGAGTATCTGCGTGCGGCACTCAACGCCGACTACAAAATGGAGCGCGACAACATGCTCGTCGACGGCGTCAATTCCAGCTCGGAGGCACTCGCCGGCAACGACGCACTCGCCAGCCACGAGACATGCGACATAAGCGATTACACATGGACAATGGGCTATTTCCTCATGGCCACGGGCGATGCCTGCTGGGCTGACCGCATCGAAAAGGCCATATTCAATGCCGCTCTCGGAGCCATTACCAAGGACTTCAAGGCCATGCAGTATTTCTCTTGCCCCAACCAGTTCATCGCCACGGGCAACTCCAACCACAACGAGTTCAAATACGGACTTACGTGGATGGCCTACCGCCCCATACACGAAACAGAGTGCTGCATAGGCAACCTCCACCGCTATATGCCCAACTATGCGGCGCGCATGTGGCTCAAAGACACCGAAGGCCAACCCGTCGCCGCTCTGTATGCACCGAGCACAGCGGAATACGCCCTCGCCGACGGCGTGACTGTCCGCATAGAGGAGAAGACCGCTTATCCGTTCGAGGAGAAGATCGACTTCGTATTCAACTTCTATAAAGACGGCAAGCCTCTTGCGGGCAAGCAGAAGATGAATTTCACCTACCGCATTCCCGAGTGGTGCGAAGCCGGCGAAGCGGGCTTCAAGACCGTAAGCCGCGAGTGGCAGTCGGGCGACGTGTTCTCTGTCGAACTGCCCATGCAGGTGAAAGTTTGCCAGAACCCTGCCGGCGGACTGCACATCGAGCGCGGACCGATCGTATATTCATATCCTATTCCGGCAAACGTGGCGGAGGATACGCAAATATACGAGAATCTGGCAGGTAAGTCTTCGGGCAATCCCGACTTCAAGAGTTGGAACATGACCCCCGCCGGCAAATGGAACTATGCTCTTGCAGCCGACGCCCTCGACCGCATCGAGGTAAAGCGGCACGAGACCGATGGGTTCCCGTTCGATATGGGCAATTCGCCCGTCACGATCTCCGTTCCTGTCGTGGAGGCCGCCAACTGGACGTTGGTCGACAACCGCTTCACCCCGGCTCTGCCCGACAGCGTTGCCACAGCCGATGAGCAACCGCAGTTCATCGAGTTGGTTCCCTACGGCAGCACTACCCTGCGCCTGACCAGAGTCCCCGCCTACACGAAGTAGCGGCCAACTATTTATTATGCCTCGGCGCGAACGCATTGTTGTCGTTCGCGCCGAGACCGTTTAAAAGACCTACACATATTTGTTTGAGGTGTCATTCTGAGGAGCGTTTGAAAAACGCGACGTGAGAATCTCATCCATACGTGAGATTGCCACGCCTCGCTGCGCTCGGCTCGCAATGACAAGGTGAGGCGTTGCGACATGTCATTCTGAGGAGGACGGTACGTCCGACGTGAGAATCTCATTTGTGGACGACTATTCCCTCTGTTCTGTGTGGATAGAGACTCCCACGTCGCGCTAATGCGCTCCTCGGAGTGACAGGGTGGAGGTGTCATTCTGAGGAGGCCGCAGGCCGACGTGAGAATCTGGTTGGGGAAGACTATTCCCATTGCCTTGTCGTGCGTTGAGACTCCCACGTCGCGCTAACGCGCTCCTCGGAGTGACATAGTGGGCGTTGTATTTTGTCATTCTGAGGAGGACGGTACGTCCGACGTGAGAATCTCATCCATACGCGAGATTCCCACGCCTCGCTGCGCTCGGCTCGCAATGACATGGGCGAGAGACTCTCACGATCGGGAGGCTTTGTGTCGGAGGCTTGCCGATTAACTTTTTTTTGCATATCTTTACGCAAAGATGTATAAAAACGTTAAATATTTGAT
>CAZEXJ010000083.1:0-5016 GCA_964516585.1 uncultured Alistipes sp. | reverse complement strand
AATATCAAAAATCGTATGCGACAATCTTTGCGGCTGCCGCTGCCGCATGTCGGATGCAATAATCTAATGCGGCAGCAAAGTTGGATGTAATTACTTTATTTTATATATTTGCAGAGTTAAACAGAAGATGTATGGACGTTGCAAATTTCGATCCCGAAGATGTCATATCCGATAACGGCAACTATTTCGGCATGCCGTTTTCGCCGGAGGAGTCGGCTTTGGTGCTGATTTCCGCTCCTTGGGATGTCACAGTATCGTTTCGCGACGGTACGTCGTATGCGCCCGATGCCATAATAGATGTGTCGCGGCAGCTCGATTTCTACGATCCCACCGCCCCCGAGAGTTGGCGCAAGGGTATCGCCACGGTACCGATCGATTACTCCATACAGGATGTGTCGCACCACCTGCGCCCCGATGCCAAGCGCGTTATAGCCAGTTTGGAAGAGGTCGGCAACCGCATCGTCGACGAATATTATGCACGTAAATTGCGTAAGATAAACGACGCTTCGGCCGAGATGAACGACAAGGTGCTCTCGCAGGCGCGGCATTGGCTCGCCGAGGGCAAGATCGTAGGTCTTGTCGGCGGCGACCACTCGACGGCATACGGATTGATACGTGCCGTAGGCGAGCGTTACGAGGATTTCGGCGTGTTGCAGATCGATGCGCATTGCGACCTGCGGCCGGCATACGAGGGCTTCGAGCACTCGCACGCCTCGGTCATGTACAACGTCCTGCGCGATGTGCCGCAGCTTTCGCGATTGACGCAGGTAGGTGTCAGGGAGTTCGGCCGCAAGGAGTATGATTTGGCATGCGAGGATGCGCGCGTCGAGATGTTTTGCGATCAGGAGCTGTCGCGGGCGCGTGCCGAGGGCATGACATGGCGCGAGCAGTGCGACCGCATAGTGGCCACATTGCCTCCCGACGTATATGTGTCGTTCGATATCGACGGTCTGTCGGTGGAGTGCTGCCCGCATACGGGCACGCCCGTACCCGGCGGCCTGAGTTTCAACGAGGCGACCTATCTGCTCGGTCGCATAATCGATTCCGGGCGTCGCATCGTAGGGTTCGATCTTGTGGAGGTCGTGCCCGACATCGATGACAAAATCGATGCCTCGATAGCTGCGCGCCTGCTGTTCAAGTTATGCAGCGTAGCGCTTAAAAATTGCCAAGCAAAGAGTATAATTTAAATAATATAATAATATAGAGATGCTTACAAGATACGGTTGGGTCAAACATCGTTATGTTCTTTCCGAGCGCGGCCGCAATTTTCTGAAAGCCCCGTGGGCGGGAGGCGTTGTGTTGATGGTGTGTGTGCTCATCGCAATGCTTTTAGCCAATTTGCCGGCTACGTCGACTGTGTATCACGATCTGCTGCACATGGATCTGTCGATATTTTACAGTACCGGCGAAGATGCCTTGCATCACATGTCGGGAACATTCCCGCGCGGAATGACCGTCGAGAAGATCATCAACGACGGTCTTATGGTGATATTTTTCTTTACCGTCGGCCTTGAAATCAAGCGCGAGATAACGCACGGACAGTTGTCGACCCCCAAAAAGGCCATATTGCCGGTGGTTGCTGCCGCGGGCGGCATGTTGTTCCCGGCGTTGATCTACCTCCTGTTCAACGGCTCGACGGGCGTAGCACACGGTTGGGGAATTCCCACGGCGACCGACATAGCATTCGCCATAGGCATCATGTCGCTGTTGGGCGACAGGGTGCCCATAGCATTGAAGGTGTTCCTTACGGCGTTGGCCATAGCCGACGATTTGGGAGCCATTTTGGTTATCGCCATGTTCTACGGCGAGACTCCCAATCTGCTGCTGCTGGGCATAGCCGCGTTGATCATGGTTTTGGTATATCTCATGAATCGCATGGGCGAGCGCCGCATGTTCGCATATATGGTGCCGGCCATAGTGATCTGGGTTCTGTTCTACTACTCTGGCGTGCATGCCACCATATCGGGTGTGGCCATGGCCATGCTCATACCGTCGAAGCCCCGTTTCAACAAGGCCTACTTCCTGCATAAGGCCGATATGATAGAGAAGGGCATACTCGACGCCACGCAGATAGAGGACAAGGAGGAGAGCGAGGAGCGGTACCGCTACAACCTGCGGCGCATGAAGCAGCTCTCGGACGGCTCGGTGGGCATGAGTCACCGGTTGGAGTATGCCTTGTCGCCATATGTTACCTTCCTCATCATGCCCATATTCGCTTTAGCCAATGCCGGCGTGAAGATCGAATCGATCGAATACTTCAACATATTCCAATACTCGCCGGAGTGGGGATCGATCGGCATGGGTATCTTCTTCGGCTTAGTTGTGGGCAAGCCTGTCGGCATATGGCTCACGAGTCTTCTCGCCGTCAAGTGCGGCATAGCCGACCGCCCCGCCGGTTCGACATGGAAGATGCTCTTCGCCGTGGCATGCCTTGGCGGTATCGGCTTCACGATGTCGATCTTCGTCGACTCGTTGGCTTTCGACAAGTCCCACGCCGAGTTTATCGACAAGGGCAAGATTGCTATCCTTTTGGGATCGACATGCGCCGCGATACTCGGATCGTTGCTTATAATGATTTTCAGCAAGCGAAAAGCAAAAAACAGCAAAAATAGATGAAACGTCTGTTATCGATAGCCGTGGCTGCGTCGTTTGCAGTCATGTCGGCATGCGGAGGAGGGGGTGACGACCGCCCGGCAATGAACGATGACACCGACACGATGTCGTATGTTATAGGCATGAACATCGCCTATAACCTTATGGAGATGGATTCGACGATCAATGTCGATATGGTGTGCATGGCCATTCGCGACGCATACGCGCACGAGGAGCGTTTCTCGGCCGACGAGGCGCGCACGGCCTTTTTGCGCTTTATGAATTACGACAACTACGAGCGCTTGCAACGCTACGAGGAGCAGTTCATGAACGATCTGAGGAGCGCCGACCGCAAGTTCGTGCGTACTCAGTCGGGCTTGACCTACAAAATTGCCGAATTGGGCAACCCCAAAGAGTCGGTGCGCAACAATCGCGATACGGTGATGATCCGCTATCGGGCAGAGACCGTCGACGGCGAGGTGTTCGACTCGTCTTACGAGCGCGGCGACACGCTGCGCATAGCCGTCGGCGATATGACCAAGGGCTTGCAGGAGGCTGTGAAGATTATCGGCAAGGGCGGACGCATAGAGGCATGGCTGCCTTCACGCATAGGATTCGGCGCCGACGGATGCGACTCGTTAGATGTCAAACCCAACTCTATTTTATATTACGACATGGAGTTGATCGATGTGACCCGCCGCACGCGTTAGACGCCCGACAATATGACGGCGTCGGCCGGTTGCCGCGTTAGATTGAAAATTTTTAAACCGTTAAATAAACATTAAAAATGAAAAAACTTTTTTATCTGTTGACCGTCGCTGCCGCTCTTTCGATGAGCATGGCGGCTTGCGGTAACAAATCGAAGTCTGACTATTGCCAGACGGAGTCTAAACCCGAGATTATCGATGATTCCAATGTCGCACTCGACACGCTTTCTTATGCCATAGGTGCCGATATAGGTCTCAGCCTGCATCTCAATCTTACGGGTATCGATTTCAATATGGAGATTATTGAAAACGGCCTTCGCGACCAGATCGCCGGCAAGGCTTCTGTGTCGAGCGAAGATGCAGAGAATTATATCGATGAGTTCCTGCGAAATAAATATCAGGCATACCGCATGGCTCAGCAACGTATTCAGAAGGCTGCCGAGGCTGCCGAGGCCGGAGAGACTCCTGAGACAGAGGAGACCGAGCTGCCCGAGTTGTTCGACGAGACCTATACCCGCGACGATGTTTCATACCGTTTTGGTGTGAACATAGCCGACAATATTGTCAGAATGGACGCTCCTGTCAATATCCACTGGCTCATCAAGGCCTTAAACGATGCGCAGGGTGCTACGATCGAGACTATCGACGAGACTATGGCTATCTCTCAGGAGCAGTTGATGGGTGCTTTGATGAACTACTATCAGGTGGAGGTGCCCGCCCGCAATGCCGAGCTTTCCGAGGCTTGGCTTAAAGATGTGGAGAGCCGTCCGGGCGTGAAGAAGACGGAGTCGGGTCTGTTGTATCGTGTCAACAACCCCGGCGGCAAGAAGTTTGCCACCGACTCGCTTTCGCGCGACGTGGTTCGCGTGAAGTACGAGGGCAAGACCCGCACCGGCAAAATCTTCGATTCGACGTATAAGAATGCCGAGGATATTCGCAATATGATTGCCGAGTTGGAGAAGGATACTACCATGGTCGAGGCACAGAAGGCAAGCCGTAAGAATATGTTGCAGCAGCAGTTGGAGAGTCGCGAGATCATCGAATTCCCCCTCAACGGCGTTATTCCCGGCTGGACTGAAGGTATGAAACTCGTCGGTGAGGGCGGCAGCATTACGCTGTGGATCCCGGCCAATTTGGCCTACGGTCCCCGCGGTGCCGGTCGTGACATAGGTCCCAACGAGGCTTTGGTATTCAATGTCGAACTCATCGAGGTTAAACCCTACGAAGCACCCAAGCCCGTAGAGCCGGTTGCCGAGCAGGCAGAGCCGGTTGCAGAGACTGAGGAGTAACTTATTTCGTGAAAAGGCGTCATTTTTCGTGAAAAGGCGCCATTAGCGGCACCTCAATCATTGGCGCGAATAGGCAGTACGCCAAGTACAGCCTATCCGCGCCAATTTCATGTCGGCACCACTACTAACGCCTTTTGACGAAAAATTAGGTAGTGGTGCTTGGGCTGCTTCTTTGTAGATTATTCCCTCCGTCCTGTCATTCTGAGGAGGCCGTAGGCCGACGTGAGAATCTCATTTGGGGATGATGTTTGTGGACGATAAGTCTTGTCTACCCCAACCAGATTCTTCGCTTCGTTACACTCCGCTCAGAATGACATAGTGGGGGCAGGTACGCTCCTCAGAATGACAAACAGAGTGTGCAAAGCGCACTTCTCGGGATTCCCGCCAACCCTCCAACGCACCACCCGGAGCGAAGCGACCCAAGTCCC
>CAZEXJ010000082.1:0-5769 GCA_964516585.1 uncultured Alistipes sp. | reverse complement strand
CATCGCCTCACTCTGTCGTCGCGTGGTATAATACCGCTTTTGACGAAAAATATTGTCGTGGTGCTTAGGCGACTATTCCCACCGCCATGTCATTCTGAGGAGCAACGCAGTTGCGACGTGAGAATCTCAACGTATGGGAGCATTCCCGGTTGAGATTGCCACGCCTCGCTGCGCTCGGCTCGCAATGACATTGCAGGGCGTTGCAAACTGTCATTCTGAGGAGTGTTCGAAGAACACGGCGTGAGAATCTCAACACCCGACAATGGGAATAATCATCCCCAACCAGATTCTCACGTCGCAACTGCGTTGCTCCTCAGAATGACACGTCGGAGGAAATAGCGTCCCAAGCATCGTAGCATAATTTTTCGTCAAAAGCGGTATTATACCACGCGACGACGGAGTGAGGCGATGGGCTGTACTGGCGTACTGCCCATTGCCGAGCGACAAGGCGCGGCAGCAGAATGCCGCTTTTCACGGAAAACAGCCTAAGCACCACAACTCAATTTTTCGTCAAAAGGCGTTAGTAGCGGTGCCGACATGAAATTGGCGCGGATAGGCTGTACTTGGCGTACTGCCTATTCGCGCCAATGATTGAGGTGCCGCTAATGACGCCTTTTCACGGAAAATTCTTCACGAAAAATTACCTATCAATCTTAACCAACTTGTAACTACTGTTGAATTTAAGCTCCAAGCCGTTCGACAGCTTGACCTCGGTGTTGTTGCGACCGCGCTCGATCTCGTTGATGATTTCACCGGCATAATTGTCGGCGACGTATGCAGAGATCTGCTGCGGCACTATGCCTGCCGGGATGCTGCGGCGGAAACAGTTGACCTCAGTCCAGTTGCCGTCGTGATCGAACTCGATCTTGGTGCCGTCGCGCAACACGACCTCGTAGTCGCGATTCACCACATCGTCGTCCATCTCGACATATGCCACATCGATATCGGCGAAATGTGACTTCAAAAACGACTGCGCAGCCTGCGGGAGTTCGCCTGTGGTAATCTTCTTATCGGCTGCGGCATAGGCGTATGCGCCGCACATCATAGCGGCCAACATGACAATAAAAAACTTTTTCATCTCTTTCGTAATTTTAGTTATGCGACTCTTGCGAATTGCAAATTTAAGGCCGATGAAAAATCCGACCGTCGAAAATATCGATCCGCTCCGAGTCGAGCGCCCGCAAATATACTGATTCAAACTCAAAAAAGCAACAGGTACAATCCGCCTGCCGCAACGGCACCGACGATCGGACCCACGACAGGCACCCAGCTGTAACCCCAGCCGCTGGCGCCTTTGCCCTTGATAGGGAGTATGGCGTGCGCCAAACGCGGAGGCAGGTCGCGAGCGGGATTGATCGCATAGCCCGTAGTACCGCCGAGCGACATGCCGATAGCCATGATGAGCATGGCCACGGGGAATGCGCCGATAGAGCCTATCCCGACGGTGGCGGTGTTCTCGTCAGTGGCGAGCATGAGTATGACGAAGATCAGCAGGAAGGTGCCCACAGCCTCGCAAAAGAGGTTGCGCGGTTTGTTCATTATGGCCGGCATGGTGCAGAATGTCGCCAACTTGGCCGAAGCATCGTCGGTGGCATCGTAGTGATCTTTGTAGAACGCATAGACTAAAACCGCGCCGACAAAGCCGCCAAGGAGCTGCGCCGCGACGTAGGGCGCGACATCTGCCCACGCGAAACTGCCGGCAACGGCCAAACCGACCGACACGGCAGGATTGAGGTGTGCACCCGAATAGGGTCCGGCGATAAAGACGCCGCACATGACGGCCAAACCCCATGCGAGGGTTACGACCACCCAGCCGCCGTTTTCGCCCTTCGATTTCTTCAAGATGTTGGAGGCGACAACGCCGTCGCCAAGCAGGATAAGCACCGCCGTGCCGATGAACTCGAACACGCACCGGGTAAAAATATCGAACTCCATTACAATATATATAAGTTAATTGTTATAGTCGGACAAAGTGCGGTACACGGCATCGTGCCACGAGTGTTGCAGCCTCTCGGCCTCGGCCTGCTCCATAAGCGGTTCGAAGCGTCTCTGCATCTGCCAGTGACTGCGTATCTCGTTGATGTTCTGCCAATAGCCCACGGCCAACCCCGCCAAGTAGGCGGCACCGAGAGCCGTGGTCTCCGTGACGTTAGGACGGATCACCTCCGAGCGCAGAATATCGCTCTGGAACTGCATAAGCAGATCGTTGCGCGAGGCTCCGCCGTCGACCTTCAACGATTTGAGTTTAAGTCCCGAATCGCGCATCATGGCATCGACTATGTCGAGCGTTTGGAAAGCAATGGACTCCAACGCGGCACGCGCTATGTGCGCCGCAGTCGTACCGCGGCTTAGACCGATTATCGTTCCGCGCGCATATTGATCCCACCACGGTGCGCCGAGTCCGGTAAGTGCCGGAACGAAGTATACGCCGCCGTTGTCGTCGACCTTGCCGGCCAGTGTCTCCACCTCCGACGAAGAGCGGATTATGCCGAGTCCGTCGCGCAGCCACTGTACCACCGAACCGCCGACGAAGATGCTGCCTTCGAGCGCATATGTCACCTTGCCGCCTATCTTCCACGCCACTGTGGTGAGCAGGTTGTTCTGCGACATGACGGGTTTGCCGCCGCAGTTCATAAGCAGGAAACAGCCCGTGCCGTAGGTGTTTTTCATGGCTCCCGGCTCGACGCACATCTGTCCGAACAGAGCCGCCTGCTGGTCGCCCGCGATGCCGGCTATGGGCACGCGATGGGCGAAGATAGTGGTCTTCGTATGGCCGTAGACCTCGCTCGACGAACGCACCTCGGGCATCATCGATCGCGGAATGCCGAACAGCGACAGCAGCTCGTCGTCCCAGTCGAGCGTGTGTATATTGAGCAGCATCGTACGCGAAGCGTTTGATACGTCGGTGACGTGACTCTCACCGCGCGTCAGGCGCCACACGAGCCATGTGTCGACTGTGCCGAAACGCAGCTTGCCAGCCTCGGCACGCTCGCGCGCACCCGCAACATTGTCGAGTATCCATTTGATCTTGGTGGCACTGAAATAGGCATCGATGATCAATCCCGTGCGCTCGTGTATGAAGTCGGCGCGTCCCTCGGCGCGCAGGCGGTCGCAATACTCCGACGTGCGGCGGTCCTGCCACACTATGGCGTTGTATACGGGCTGTTCGGTCTCGACATCCCACACGATAGTGGTCTCGCGCTGGTTGGTGATGCCTATGCCGGCGATATTGGTGCCGTTGATGTCGACCGAGGTGATAGCCTCGGCTATGACCGAAGCCTCCGACGACCATATCTCGTCGGGATCGTGCTCGACCCAGCCCGGCCGCGGAAATATCTGGCGGAACTCCTTTTGCGCCACCGAACATATCTTGCCCGAGTGGTCGAATACTATGGCTCGCGAGCTGCTCGTGCCCTGATCCAATGCCAATATATACTGTTTCATGTTAAAATAGTTTAGTGAGTCATATCAATTCAATGCCGGCACAATGCCCTGCCGCGACCTCGACGCAGCGTATCCGACATGCAGCCGCGTCAATTTGTCCTGCCCGACTTGGTCGTTACCAGAATCACGCCGTTCGTGCCCCGAAAGCCGTAAGAGTTGGCTCCGCGCACCACTTCCACCGACTCCACATCGTCGAGATTGATGTTGTCGATACGCTGTACCTCCGCTCCATCGCACAGGATAAGCACACCGCTTTTGGAGTTGACCGAACTGGCGCCACGCAGACACAACTCACCGTTTTCATACGCCAATCCGGGAACGCACAGAATCAGTGCATCTACCACGTTGGTCATGCCTGTCGCGCGCAAACGTTCGCCCGAGATGCCGGCCGTCGGCGTAACGCGATCGCGATGTTTGACGTATTGCATCCCCATATCGGCAATAGCCTCGTCTTCATTCACCTCGTTGCGCGAAATATCGGCAGGATGCCATATTATATGCAGGCTGCGGCGCGATGCTACGGGCACAGTAAATGCCTCGCGTTTGTATATTATTCGCAGCGTATCGTCGCCCATAATATCGGTAAGACCGAATCGTCCTTTCGAGTCGGCAACGGTAAATCTGTCGCTGCCCACCACCTCCACGCGTGCCTTCACGCCGCGACCGTCGGCATCGACAACAAGGCCGTTGAAAGGCTTCGCCTGCGACTCCCCGTCGCGTTGCTGCGCCGCAACTGAACCGACCGGCAACAATCCCGCCGCAAATGCGGTTATAGCTATAAGTACAGAGACTCTCATATAATCAAGGTCTAAACGTTATCGTTATAAAGTTACGAAATCTTTTTGTAATAAGAAATAAATTAACACATAACTCACTTTTTAAAATTTTTCAGTATATTTGTGGCGTACTTGTCGCACACTATGAAGAAATTCTAACACATAAAACTATAAAACACTATGAAAGAGGCAATAGCAATTCTCACAGGCGGCGGACCCGCTCCCGGCATCAATACCGTCGTCGGCAGCGTGGCAAAAACTTTTTTGGCTAAGGGCTACCGCGTGATCGGTTTGCACTACGGCTATTCGGGACTGTTCAATCCCAATCCGCGTTTCGAAGATCTCGATCTGTTCAAGACCGACTACATCTTCAATCAGGGAGGTTCTTATCTGACGATGAGCCGTTTCAAGCCCACCGACAAGGATTTCGAGGAGAACTTCAATCTCGACTTTTTCAAGCAGAACAACATCAAGCTATTAGTAACCGTGGGCGGCGACGACACCGCATCGACGGCCAATCGCATAGCCAAGTTCCTCGAAGCCAAGCAATACCCCATTGCCAACATACACGTTCCGAAGACTATCGACAACGACCTTCCGTTGCCCGCAGGCGCTCCGACATTCGGCTATCAGTCGGCCAAGAACGCCGGTGCTGTCATCGGCCGCGCCGTCTATAACGACGCCCGCACCTCGGCCAACTGGTTCGTCGTGGCGGCCATGGGTCGTTCGGCGGGTCACCTCGCATTCGGCATCGCATCGGCCTGCCACTATCCGATGATTATCATCCCCGAGATGTTCTACAACACCACGATCACCATCGACAAGATCATCAACATGATGATTTCGTCGATCATCAAGCGCAAGATCATCGGCATGGACTACGGTGTGGCCATGATCTCGGAGGGTGTGTTCCACGCACTGTCGGAGGAGGAGATTCTCAAATCGGGCATCCACTTCTCGTATGACGAGCACGGACATCCCGAGCTTGGCAAGGTATCGAAGGCCATGATGTTCAACGATATATTGGAGAAGCGACTCAAAGAGATCGGCTTGAAGGTCAAGTCGCGCCCTGTGGAGATCGGCTACGAAGTACGTTGCCAGACCCCGTGCGCATTCGACTTGGTATACTGCTCGGAGTTAGGTATGGGCGTCTACAAACTCTTCTCGGAGGGCAAAACCGGCTGCATGGTCTACATCAGTCAGGAGGGTTACGTATCGCCGCTCTACCTGAAAGATTTGCAGGATCCCGCCACAGGCAAGATTCCGCCCCGCTTGGTCGACATCCACTCAGACAAGATCCAGCAGGTAATCGACAACCTGATGAACTTCATCACGCCGGAGGATTACGAGGCAGCCCGCAAATATGTGGCCGACCCCGAGACCTACGACTTCCGCAAGATACTTAACTGGTAGGCAGAAGATACAATGCCAAAGCCGGCGATCACGGTTGATCGCCGGCTTTGATTTTTAGCGGCCGACGTGAGAGAAAACAAGGATCAGTAGCTATTTCCGGTTGATGAAAGGTGATTTGCTAACCATATAATGCGTT
>CAZEXJ010000081.1:0-7047 GCA_964516585.1 uncultured Alistipes sp. | reverse complement strand
CGCTCAGGCAACAAAGCTCTGTGCATCTGCACCATATCGGATTCTCTCGTACACGGCACGGCATGCTCGGCCGAGGAGCGTCAGAACAGCTTCACCAACATGATGGAGATAGCGTTTTCGATCATCTGACCCATCGGGAGGGTCGACAAAAGAGAGCGCCGCGGTTGCGGCGCTCTCTTTTTGTATCACCTGTGTCATTGCGAGGTGTGGGAGAGGTGTCGGGTATTCCTAATATCGCTTTGAACGCTCTGTTTGTCATTGCGAGCCGAGCGAAGCGAGGCGTGGCAATCTCGTGTGTGAAAGAGATTCTCACGTCGCGTTCACAGAACGCTCCTCAGAATGACAAGTCGCAACACCCCACCATGTCATTGCGAGCCGAGCGAAGCGAGGCGTGGCAATCTCTTTATTTCCGTCTCCACCGGGTTTTGAGGGTGAACCCTTTTTTGCTTCGCACCCGTTCCGCTCCGCCGCCGGAGGGCACAAAGAGCCGGTCGGTGCGTATTGTTGAAAACTTCCGCCGAAAAATATTTGCCCCTACGCCATATTTTACTACCTTTGACTTGGCATTAGATGCTATCGTTCGACTCGTCAGAGCCGGCGTTTGCTTTTATGCCGTTTTTTCCGTATCTTGGGATAAAATTTAGAATTATGGCATTGTTCAAGGTCGAAGGCGGGCATCGTCTTCATGGTGAGATTACGCCTCAGGGCGCGAAGAATGAGGCACTTCAAATATTATGCGCCGCACTGCTGACACCCGAAGAGGTGATCGTACACAACGTCCCCGACATAGCGGATGTCGTACAGCTCATCGAACTGATGTCGGCCATGGGCGTGCGTGTGAGACGTCTTTCGGAGGATAGCTATTCGTTCTGCGCCGAACATATCGACCTCGATTATCTGCGCAGCGCCGACTATCATCGCCGCTGCAGCCGTCTGCGCGGCTCGGTAATGATGATAGGACCACTGTTGGCGCGCTTCGGCGTGGGTTACATGCCCAAGCCCGGAGGCGACAAGATCGGCCGCCGCCGTCTCGACACCCACTTCTTAGGATTCCAGAAGCTCGGGGCATCGTTCAACTTCAATGCCGGCGAGGAGTTCTATTCGGTGGAGTGCCGCAAACTCAAAGGCGCCGACATGCTGCTCGACGAGGCCTCGGTGACAGGTACGGCCAACATCATCATGGCCGCCGTCATGGCAGAGGGACGCACGACGATCTACAACGCAGCGTGCGAACCCTACCTGCAACAGTTGTGCCGCATGTTGAACCGCATGGGAGCGCGCATTTCGGGCATAGCCTCGAACCTGCTCACAATCGACGGCGTCAAGGAGCTTGGCGGCACGGAACACACCATGCTGCCCGACATGATCGAGGTGGGAAGTTTCATCGGCATGGCCGCCATGAACCGCTCGGAGCTGACCATAAAGAACGTATCTTACGACAATTTAGGCATCATACCGGCACAGTTCGCACGCATGGGCATACGCTTCGAGCAGCGCGGCGACGACATCTATATTCCGCAGCAGGACAATTACAGCATAGAGAGCTTCATCGACGGTTCGATCATGACCATAGCCGACGCTCCGTGGCCGGGTCTCACACCCGACCTGCTGTCGATATTCTTGGTTGTTGCCACACAGGCCAAGGGCGCCGTGCTGATTCATCAAAAGATGTTCGAGAGCCGTCTGTTCTTCGTCGACAAGCTCATCGACATGGGGGCGCAAATCATCTTGTGCGACCCGCACCGTGCCACGGTCATAGGTCACGACCACCGCATAAGGCTGCGCGCCACCAAGATGACCTCGCCCGACATACGTGCCGGCGTAGCGCTGCTGATTGCGGCCATGAGCGCCGAGGGGACGAGCACCATACAGAACATCGAGCAGATCGACCGCGGATACCGCAATATCGACGGCCGACTCAACGCCCTCGGAGCGCATATCGAGCGTGTCGACGAATGCGCATTGTAGCTCCGACGGGGGGGGGAGAAAAAACGAAAGAAGAAAAACAAGCTTTAAAGGGGAAAACTTTTTGACAATATTATAACGATGTTTTTAGAGAACAACAAGCAAAAAGGCTGGATCGAGGTGATCTGCGGCTCGATGTTTTCAGGCAAAACCGAGGAGCTTATACGACGCATGAAGCGTGCGCAGTTCGCCAATCAGAAAGTGGAGATATTCAAACCGATGATCGATGTGCGTTACTCCGACGAGGATGTCGTCTCGCACGACGCCAACGCCATACACTCGACGCCTGTCGATTCGCCGCAGAACATACTGCTCATGTCGACCGACGTGGAGGTGGTAGGCATCGACGAGGCGCAGTTCTTCGACGACAGCATCGTCGACGTATGCCGCCAGTTGGCGGGTCGCGGCGTGAGGGTCATCGTCGCCGGACTCGACATGGACTATACGGGCAAGCCTTTCGGTCCGATGCCGGCGCTTATGGCTACGGCAGAATACGTCACCAAGGTGCATGCGATATGTGTGCGGTGCGGCGATTTGGCACACCACTCCCACCGTCTTACGGCCGACGACAAACAGGTGATGTTAGGCGCGCAAGACTCCTACGAGCCGATATGCCGCCACTGCTTCGACCGTCTCAAAGAGCAGGAGAACAAATAAATCTGCGCACGGCGGCCGCACAAAAATGTCGGGATCTCCGCAATGGAGATCCCGACATTTTCATTCGTCGACAGTCATTTTTACTGCTTGCGCCAGATATAGATCTTCGACTCCGTGCCGGCACGCAGCCGTTCGATGTTCTTGCGGTGAGTCCATACCAACAGTATGGCCACAGTCCACGAAAAGACTATGAACGGCACCGACAGCAGAGGCGCCGCAGGGTTGTATGTCATCGTCGAGAAAATCATGACCAACACCGGGAAACAGCATCCGGCAACCATCGAGGCCAACGACACATAGTGCCATATCATCAGCACGAGGAACCATATTCCGAAACACAGCAGCACGATCGGCGGATAGATGCCCGTAACGGCACCGATCAGCGTGGCAACCCCCTTGCCGCCCTTGAAACCGGCGAAAACGGGGAATATGTGACCCACCACCACAGCGAATACGGCTATGATTTTAAGGTTGATAAGCCATGCCTGATTGATCGTGTCGTCGTAGTTCATTATCGAGATCAGCATCACGGCGGCGAAACCCTTGAAATAGTCGATAACGAATACGGGCAATGCGGCACGCTTGCCCAACACGCGCAACATGTTGGTCGTGCCGGCATTCTTGCTGCCGTGCTCGCGGATATCGATACCGTAATATTTCTTACCGATCCACACCGCACTGGGTATAGAGCCCAGCAAATAGGCGATAATCATCAGTGTTATGACACAGTAATATGTTTGAACGTCCCATGAACCCATAGCGTCGATGTTTTAAATTGCCGATATTTCCGAATCGGTGTCGTGCAAGGTATATATATTGCAAAGATAACAACATTTTGCCAATACCGAAACTTTTTATCTCAAATTTTAGCAGTTGAACGGCGGCAACGGCGGCAACGGCATCGAACGCCGGCATATCTTCCGCCACACAGCCGCACTTTTCGACATATAAACGCAACAAAATCGGAAATAATTTCATATCTTTGATAATTCGAAGTGGAGAGGTTTTGTAAATTTTATTTTAATTCATTGATAATATGGATATTAACAGCAAAATAATCACCCCCATAAAGGAATCGGTCACGGACTGGCACTGGTGGGTATCGATCATATCGATCGTTTTCGGCTGCACGATTTTGGCTGCGGCATTCGCACTGTTCATCAACCCCTACAACATCGTTCCGGGCGGTGTCTACGGCATGGGATTGGTATTGCACAACCTGTTTCCCGGCATACAGGTCGGAACGTTCGGTTATATGTTCGACGTTCCGCTGTTGATAACGGCAATCATAATATTCGGCGGCAAGTTCGGCGGCCGCACCCTTTTCGCCGCACTCATCACCCCCGGTATAATGAACATCATGTCGGCATTGGCCTACCCCACTGCCGAGGCTTTGGAGGCTCTCGATCCGGCACAGTTGATGGGCGGCGCGATCGATCTGAGCGACCACCTCATGCTGGCGGCGATCTTCGGCGGTGTGTTGAGCGGTATAGGCGTGGGTATCGTCGTGCGTAACAATGCCACTACGGGAGGTACCGACATCGTAGCGTTGCTGTTGCATAAATTCCTGAAAATAAAGTTCTCCAACGGCGTATTGGTAGCCGATTCGTTCGTGGTGCTGTGCGGTTTGGTCGTCATAGGCTTCGGCGTTGGCGTCAGCGGCGATGCCGAACCCGAGGGCTGGCTGCTGTCGTTGTACTCGCTCGTAGCCATATTCGTCAACTCGCGAGTGCTGGCCTTTACGATCGACGGCGCATCTTACGACAAACTGCTATTCATCATAAGCGACTTCCACAACGAGGAGTTCCGCGAATACATAATCAACGAGTTAGACCGCAGTGCAACCTATATCAAAGCTCACGGCATGTATTCGCAAAACGAGAAAGAGATGATTTTCCTCGTGGTCAGCCGCAACGAAGTGAAAAACGTACAGCGCAAAATACGCGAGATCGATCCCAAAGCCTTCGTGGTGGTGACCGATGCCTACGACACTTTCGGCGAGGGATTCAAGACATTCCCCAAGGACGATGCGTTGCAGGTGGAGTAACAGGTTGAACCAAAGATATTAACATGACTTCCAACATATCAGTCAATTCGCTCCGTCCCGCAGTCGGAGGCGGGCGCAAACTGTTCATCGAGACCTACGGCTGCCAAATGAATGTCGGCGACTCAGAGATAGTCGTATCGATCATGCAGAAAGAGGGATACGTCTACACCGACAAAATCGGGCAGGCCGATGTCATACTGATAAACACATGCTCGATACGCGACAATGCCGAGCAGCGCATCTGGGGACGCCTTAGCGAGATGCGGCGTCTGCGCAAGAACAAGCCCTCGCTTGTCGTGGGCATCATCGGCTGCATGGCCGAGCGATTGAAAGAGAGGCTCGTCGACGGCGACTACGGCGTGGACGTCGTAGCGGGTCCCGACGCCTACCGCGACCTGCCGTCGCTCGTTCGCGAAGCCGAAGCCGGCGGCAAGGGTATCAATGTCATGCTGTCGAGCGAGGAGACATACGCCGAGATATCGCCCGTGAGACTCGACCGCAACGGCGTAAGCGCATTTATCGCTATCATGCGCGGCTGCAACAACTACTGTTCATATTGCGTGGTGCCCTACACGCGCGGCATCGAGCGCAGCCGCGATGCCGACACAATCATCGCCGAGGCACGGCAGCTCTTCGACAACGGCTACCGCGAAGTGACGCTGTTGGGACAAAACGTCAATTCATACCGCACGGGCGAGGTCGACTTTCCAGAATTGCTGCGTCGCGTGGCCGAAATATCGCCGCTGCTGCGCGTGCGATTCGCCACCTCGCACCCCAAGGATATGAGCGATGGTCTGCTCGAAACGATGGTCTCGATGCCCAACATCTGCCGCGCCATTCACCTGCCGGCACAATCGGGAGCAAGCACGATGCTCGAACGAATGAACCGCAAATACACGCGCGAGTGGTATCTCGACCGCGTGGCGGCCATTCGCCGCTACATGCCCGACTGCGGCATATCGACCGACCTCATAGCGGGTTTCTCGGGCGAGACGGAGGAGGAGCACCGGCAGACGCTGTCGCTTATGCGCGAAGTGGGCTACGACTCGGCCTACATGTTCAAATACTCCGAACGTCCCGGCACCTTCGCACACCGCCACCTCAAAGACGACATCAGCGAACAGGTCAAAACGCGCCGCCTTACCGAGATCATCGAGTTGCAGAACTCGCTGTCGGAGGAGAGCAACCGCCGCGACATAGGCAAGGTGTTCGAGGTATTGGTGGAATGTACCTCAAAACGCAGCGAAGCGCAGCTCTCGGGACGCACGTCGCAAAACAAAATGGTCGTTTTCGACCGCGGCGACCACCGCGTGGGCGAATACGTCAAAGTACGCATCACAGGCTGTTCGTCGGCCACACTGTTCGGCGAAGCAATCGGCAAATAAACCATATGACTATGAAAACAAACAAGATACATTGCATATATTTCAGCGCCACACATACCACTAAACGAATCATTCGCAGCATAGCCGAAGCCTTAGGCGGACAAACCGCAGAGTACGACATTACGCAAAGCGGTCTTGCATCCGACATAACGGTTGCCGACAACGAATTGCTCTTGGTAGGCATGCCCGTTTATGCAGGCCGCATCCCGGCACGCGGCGCAGAGGCGCTGCAACACGTTCACACCCGCAACTCGGCCGCCGTTATCGTCGGCGTATACGGCAACCGCGATTTCGACGATGCCCTGTTGGAGATGAAAGACTTGGTCGAGGAACGCGGATTCGTCACGGCCGCAGCCGCAGCATTCATCGCACAACACTCCATCTTCCCGACCGTCGGGACATCACGCCCCGACAGCGACGACATGGCCGCCATAGCCGATTTCGCCGCCAAAGTATCGGCCAAAATAGCCGCTGCGCCGAATAGCGAAGCGCTCACGCCGATCGAGGTTCCGGGCAACAGGCCATATAAAACTCCCGGAAACATACCTTGCATGATACGCACGCGACGCAGTTGCAACTCATGCGGGTTATGCGTCGCACACTGCCCCGCCGGAGCTATCAGCAAGGAGAATTATCGTCTGACCGACAAGGAGAAATGTTTGATGTGCGGCCGTTGCGTAATCGACTGCCCGCAACATGCGCGCTATTTCGGAGGGATAAAATACAAAGTGATAAAATGCAGTTTCGAGCGCATGTTCTCCGCCCGCAAATCCCCGTCATGCTACTATTGATCTGATGATCTGACAACCGGCCGGGTATCGTCTTGAACTTTGGGCTTATCATTCTGAGAGTGCTATTTATACGCTCAGCCTGTCATCCTGAGGGTGCGATTTATATGCTCAACCTGTCATTCTGAGGAGGCCGCAGGCCGACGTGAGAAAAAACAAACGTCGACCACGAAGCGACGGCTTGCGCCGTTTTACAATTCTGACC
>CAZEXJ010000080.1:0-7632 GCA_964516585.1 uncultured Alistipes sp. | reverse complement strand
CCTCAGAATGACAGGGCAGAGGAAATAGTCTCCAAAGCCCAAAGCACCACCTTTTTTCGTCAAAAATGCTATTATACGACGCAAACGAAGCTCCGCCGGATAGGTTGTACTTGGCGTACTACCTATTCGGCGGAGCAAGCGCGCGGCAGTAGAATGCCGCTTTTCACGAAAAAGACGCGGAAAAATTACTTCAACCCCATCTGCTCGATCAAAGCCTTGGTGCGGGGCTTGTGACCGCGGAAACGGACGTAGAGCTTCATCGGGTGCTCGTGACCGCCCTTTTCGAGCAGCTCGTGGCGGAACTTGTTAGATACCATGTTATTGAATATGCCCTCCTCCTTAAAGTATGAGAAGGCATCGGCGGCAAGCACCTCCGCCCATTTGTAACCGTAGTATCCCGCCGCATAACCGCCGCTGAATATGTGGGTGAATGCCGGGCACATAGCCGTGCCGTCGACAACAGGCGTGACCTGCGTGGGCGCCATGGCCTTGCGCTCGAACTCCGCGACATCGCCCGTGAAAGGCTCCGTCAGGCTGTGCCATGCCATATCGGTGAAGCCGAACGAGAGCTGACGCACGTTGAAGTAGGCTGCCAGATAGTTCTTAGCGGCAATGATCTTGTCGACTAACTCGGCCGGGATCTTCTCGCCCGTCTGGTAGTGCACCGCCCACAGGTCGAGATACTCCTTCTCGGTAGCCCAGTTCTCCATGATCTGCGAGGGCAGTTCGACGAAATCGCGGTAGACACTGGTGCCGTTGAGCGATTCGTACTTACCGCGGGCAAGCATGCCGTGCAGCGAGTGTCCGAACTCGTGCAGGAATGTGGTAAACTCGTCGAATGTAAGCAGCGACGGGGTCGTCTCGGTGGGCTTGGTGAAGTTCATCACCAACGACACGAGCGGACGCACCTCCTTGCCGTCGACAGTCTTCATGCCGCGGAACTCGGTCATCCATGCGCCGGCGCGCTTCGAGGCGCGGGGGAAGAAATCGAGGTAGAGCACGGCTAACATGTTGCCGTCGGCATCCTTTACATCGTATGCGGTCACATCGGGGTGATAAACGGCAATATCGGGATTGGGTGTGAACGTAAGGCCGTAGAGACGGTTGGCGAGCATGAATACGCCCTGCTTGACGTTGTCGAGTTTGAGATAGGGTTTCACCTGTTCATCGTTTATGGCATACTTCTCCTCCTTGTACTTCTCGTTGAAGTAAGCCCAGTCCCACGGCATCAGATCGCCTTCGAGACCCTTCGAGGCGGCATACTCGGCAACCGTGCGGTAGTCTTTCTCGGCATAGCACTTGGTCGAACGCAGCAACTCGTCGAGGAATTTGTTAACGGCTTTCGAGCTTTCGGCCATGCGGTCTTCCAAGATATAATCGGCATAGCACTTGTAGCCCAACAGGTTGGCTATGCGCATGCGCAGCTCGACGATGCGCTTGATGTTCTCCGTATTGTCGAACTCGCCGCCCAATGCGCGCGAGTTGTAGGCGCGATACAGCTTCTCTTTTATGTCGCGCTGCGACGAATAGGTCATGAACGGCACATAGCTCGGGGCTTGAAGCGTAACAGTCCACCCCTGCTCGCCGCGCGCCTTGGCATCGGCGGCCAGACCATCCTTGACGAAATCGGGCAGCTCCTCCACCAGTGCGGCGTCGGTGATATTGTAGGTAAAGGCGTTGGTAGCGGCCAGAGAGTTTTGGCCGAACTGCAACGTGAGCTGCGACAGCTCGGTGGTATATTGACGATAAAGCTCCTTGTCGGCATCGTTCAACGCCGCGCCGCTGCGGGCGAAGCCCTTATAGGTGTTGTCGAGCAGCTTGCGATCCTCAACCGACGACAGTTTGAGACTCTTGTCGTTGTAGACGCTCTCCACGCGCGCGAACAGCTTGGGGTTGAGTGAGATGTCGTTACTCAAAGCAGTGAGCTTGGGCGATACGCGCATGGCTATCTCCTGCATTTCGTCCGATGAGTCGGCTTCCAACAGGTTGAAGAACACACCCGCTATGCGGCCGAGAAGTTCGCCGCTGCGCTCCATGGCCACGATCGTATTCTCGAAGGTGGCAGGCTCGGGGTTGTTGATGATGCTCTCTATTTCGGCGCGATTGACGGCTATGGCGAAATCGAACGCCGGTTCGTAGTCCGACAGTTTGATCTGATCGAACGGAGGTGTAGCGTAGGGTGTATTCCACTCCTGCACCAAAGGATTGTCGATAAGCGACTCGGGCAGACGTACACCTCCCCACTCGGGCAGTTCGGCTCCTGTCGCAGCAAGTGTCAGTGCTGACATGATAATGGATGTTGTTGTCATAAAATCTTATTTAACGGTTTATCATACTGTTTGTCATCGGGTAGCAGGCATGTCGTCGAAGCTGATGACCTGCATGTCGCGCTCGGGGGCGAACAAGTTGACGCTGTCTAACTGCATCTGCAACGAGTCGGCAGGCTCCTCGCTTTCGGGCAGCAGACCGCGCGAACGCAGCATGTACACCTTGTCGGGATCCGCGCCGCGGAACTTGCGATACATCGCCATGCCGTCGTACTGGCCGCCCTGCGCCAACAGATTGCGGCGGAAGCTGTCGGCCATGTTTTTGTCGCAGATGTCTCGTTGCGACTTGAATGCGGCAAAGGCATCCTTGTCGAGCACCTCTGCCCAAAGATAGAAATAGTATCCCGACGCATATCCGCCGTTGAATATGTGCGAGAAATAGGGCAAACGGTAACGTGGCTCGATCTGCGGTATGAGACCGCGACGCGTCGAAAGCGAGTATTTCTCGAAGTCGTCGGGTTCGAAATCGGCATATGTCTTCATCGAGTGAATATCCATGTCGAGCAGAGCCGCGGCCACAAGCTCGGTCGTGGCGAAGCCCTGATTGAACAGTGCGGCGTTGTGAATCTTGCGTATCAGGCTGACCGGCATGGGGTCGCCCGTCTTGTAGTGGGTGGCGTACTGTTTGAGTATCTCCTCCTCGAATGCCCAGTTCTCCATAATCTGCGACGGCAGTTCCACGAAGTCACCCTCCACTTCGGCCAATCCGCGGTAACGCACATCGGCGAAGAGGAAGTGCAGTGCGTGTCCGAATTCGTGGAACAGGGTCTCAGTCTCGTCGATCGAGAGCAGTGCGGGGACATCGCCCGCAGGGCGGGTGAAGTTGCAGACTATGCCCACGGCGGGCGCCACGCGCACGCCGTTCTCATAACGCTGCTCGGTGAAGTAGCCGCACCACGCGCCGCCGCTCTTGCCTGCTCGCGGATAGAGGTCGAAGTACAACACGCCTATATGCGAGTTATCGACATCGAGCACCTCGTATGCCGTACACTCCTGATTGTATTTCGGAACGCTTACCGGGCGGAACGTAATGCCGTACAGACGGTTGGCAAGGAAAAATATGCCGTTGCGCACGTTGTCGGCCGACAGATATTGACTCACGACCGATTCGTCGAGCTGGTAGTTCTGCTTGCGCAGCTTCTCGGCATAGTACCACCAGTCCCACGACTCGAACTGCGCCTCGGGCAGGTCGGCATGCAGCAGCGCCGTCATCTGCTCCAACTCCTCCTTGGCCTTGTCGAGAGCGGGTGTCCACACCTCCTCCAACAGCCGGTAGACAGCCTCGGACGATCCGGCCATCTGGTCGGATACGACATACTCGGAATAGGAGTCGTAACCCAGAATATGAGCCTTCTCCGTGCGAAGACGCACTATGTCCTTTATTATCGGTTTGTTGTTGCGGTCGTTGTCGTGATTGCAACGCGTTATATAGCCTTTGTAGAGACGCTCGCGCAGTTCGCGCTTGGGCGAGTAGGTCAGAAACGGCAGCAGGCTCGGCTTGTCGAGCGTAAACAGATAGCCGCTCTGCCCGCTTTCGGCGGCACGTTCGGCTGCGGCCGTGCGCACAGCTTCGGGCAAGCCTTCAACCTCGGCTTCGGTGAGCAGCATCGTAAAATCGCCGTTTTCGGCCAACAGATTGTTGCCGAAGCGTATTGACAATCGCGCTATCTCGGAGTTGATCTCCTTCAATCGCGCCTTCTCCTCCTTGCCGAGCAGCGCTCCCGCTCTGACAAACCGGCGATAGGTCTTTTCTAACAGACGCATCTGCAACTCGTCCAACTTCAACTCCGCACGACGGTCGTAAACGCTGCGTATCTTCCCGAACAGAGCCTCGTCGAGCAGTATGGCGTTGTAGTGATCTTCGACGGCAGGCAGCATCTCCGCCTCGACGTCCTGCAACTCCTTATTGGTATCGGCCGCCGAGATCATCCCGAATATGAGCGATATTTCGGAGAGCCGGCGTCCCGCATCGTCCAATGCGAGTATCACGTTCTCGAACGACGGTTCGGCCTCATCGGCTATTATGGCGTCGATCTGCGCGCGATGCTCCTGCATCGCCGCCTCGAATGCCGGGGTATAGTGTTCCGGACGTATCTCGTCGAAAGGCGGTACGCCCATCGGTGTCTGCCACTCGTCGAGCAGCGGATTGCCGCTCTCTTCGGCAGCCTCCTTGCACGAATTGTTCGTTGCCATAATCAGTGCCATTGTCGATAATAGTATCAATCGCTTCATCGGTTATATTATTTTGTTTAACTTTGCAAAGTTAAAAATTATTATACATAATGCAACTTTTTTATGCCCCCGATATTGTGCCGCCGCACTATATTTTGCCCGAGGAGGAGTCGCGCCACTGCATTCGCGTGCTGCGTATGCAGCAGGGAGATACGCTGTCGTTGACCGACGGGCGCGGTACGCTCTACACGGCACGCATCACCTCGGCCGACGCACGCCGCTGCGCCGTGGAGGTCGTCTGTCGGCAGGACGAATTCGAGAAGATGCCCTACCGCCTGACCATGGCCGTGGCGCCGACGAAGAATATCGACCGTTACGAGTGGTTCTTGGAGAAGGCCACCGAGGTGGGGGTAAGCGAGATATATCCGTTGGAGTGCGACCGCAGCGAGCGTCGCGCCATAAAGTTCGACCGTGAACAGAGGGTCATAACCTCGGCCGTCAAACAGTCGCTCAAAGCCTACCACCCGCTGCTGCACGATATGACGCCCGTGAGACAAATCATCGCCATGCCGGTTGCCGCTCGGCGCTTCATAGCCCACTGCGACCGGTCGGCCGGCGAGCGGCCATATTTGGGCGATATTCTGAAAAAAGGCGAGGACGCACTCATTCTGATCGGACCGGAGGGCGATTTCTCGTCCGAAGAGATTGCCTTTGCGCTCGCAAACGGATTCGAGCAGATCACGCTGGGGAATCAGCGTCTTCGCACCGAGACGGCCGCCGTGGCGGCAACGGTCATGGTGTCGATGCTCAACTCGTTGAAATAGATTGAGACGTGGGTCGCAACCGCACATTCCGATCGGTACGCAGCCTCGCGCACCGGTAAAAAAATACATACGGCATATAATATTGCCCGCCCGCCGGGCGTTATATATCCGAACGGACGGCGGAACGATCCGTCAGCCCGTTGCAAATAACCGTTAAAACAAATAGATAACTTTTATAGCCTATGATGAAAATCGCCTAATTATTGTAAACAAATGTTAGGGAGCGTTGCATGCCGGGCGGCATCGGCCGACCAAACCGGACGCGGGCGCAAAGCATGCGATGACTCAAATGTGGTAACATAAATTTTGTATTATGAAAAATAGGGCATTTTTTATTTTAGGGGTCGTTGCGCTGTCGGCACTGACAAGCGCGGCGACAATCGCCGTTATGCGCGGCATCGACCGCAGCGCCGACGACAACGGCGTGCGCACGGCACAGTCTGCCGACAAAGATCTTTTCCGTCAGAATCCTGCCGTCGACGTGGCATTCGCCTCGTCGGTGGTATCGACCGACTATCCCGACCTGACCTATGCCGCCGAGAATGCGGTGAAGGCCGTTGTCAACATCGAGTCCATACAGCAGGTGGAGATGAGCCGGCGGAGCGATCCTTTTCTCGAATTTTTCGGCTTCCCGCAGGATCCGTCCGATTACCAGCCCTACATGCGTGAGGCGCGTGCCGGCGGTTCGGGCGTAATCATCTCCGAGGATGGCTATATCGTTACGAACAACCACGTCGTCGACTCGGCCACCAAGCTGCGTGTCAAGCTCAACGACGGGCGCGAGTTCGATGCCAAGATCATAGGCGCCGACCCCGCCACCGACGTAGCGTTGATCAAAGTCGAGGCCGAGGGTCTGCCCACGCTGCCTTTCGGCAGCTCCGACGATCTGCGTTTAGGCGAGTGGGTGTTGGCCATAGGCTACCCCATGGAGTTGCAGTCGACCATAACGGCCGGCATCGTATCGGCCAAGGCGCGCAGCTTGGGGGCGCTGCCCAACCAGTTCAGCATCGAGTCGTTCATACAGACCGACGCCGCGGTCAATCCCGGCAACTCGGGCGGCGCATTGGTCAACACGCGCGGTGAGTTAGTAGGCATCAATACCATAATCAAGACTTCGACGGGCAGCTATGTCGGTTACTCGTTCGCCGTGCCCGAGACGATCGTGCGCAAGGTCGTCATCGATCTCAAAGAGTCGGGCGTCGTACAGCGCGCCGTGCTCGGCATATCGTTCCGCGCAATCGACCAGAACTTCGTCGATCAAATGGGCGAACAGACCGGCATCGACCGCATAGGCGGCATCTACGTGGCCTCAGTGGTCGAGGACGGAGCCGCTTCGGAGGCGGGTCTGCGCAAGGGCGATGTCATACTGAGCGTCGACGGGGTCGATGTCAACACATCGGCCATCTTCCTCGAACAGATAGGCAAGCGTCGTCCGGGCGATGAGATCGTTCTGAAAGTTCGCCGCGGCGATACCACCAAAGAGTTTAAAGCCAAACTGCGCAACAAGGCCGGACGCGCCGAACTGCTCTCGCGCGACGAGGTCGATGTAACAGCGGCTTTAGGAGGCAAATTCGCCGACGTATCGTCGGATATGTGCGATGAACTCGATATTCGCGGCGGTGTGCAGGTGGTCTCTATCAAGCGCGGCGGTCTGCTCGAACGGGCACGCGTAAAGCAGGGATTCATCATAACCCACATCAACGACAAACCCGTGTACTCAGTGGCCGACCTTGATCGTCTCACCGACAAAGTATCCTCTATCGACGGCATATACCCCAACGGCCGGGCATCGAGCTACACGATACTGTAAATTACCGTAAAACGGCCTTGCGCCGCTAACCCGATTGTCCGAACAGACTGGTTGCAGTCTGTTCGGACAATTTTCGTTTGCATCATGCGCGAGGCTTATTGTGGGTAATGGTGCAACCGGGTCGGCGCTTAGGCTGCTATTTCCGCTGTCATGTCGAGCATAGAGACTCCCGCGTCGCGTGCAGGCACGCTCCTCGGAGTGACATGGCGGGGCGTTGCACGGTTGTCAAGCATCCGGAAATGCGCGCTCTACATACTCAGTCTGTCATTCTGAGGAGGCCGGCACGGTCGACGTGAGAATCTCTGCCGCTATTGTCATTCTGAGGAGCAACGCAGTTGCGACGTGAGAATCTCATTTCGGGGGACGATTATTCCTTTCGTCATGTCATGCCGGGGCATTCCGCTCGCCGCCCGGAACGGATAAAGCAGCCCCGAGGCATCTTTGGATGCCTCGGGGCGAAACGATACCGGGATTTCGGTCTATTTCTACCGCTTTACAC
>CAZEXJ010000079.1:0-2559 GCA_964516585.1 uncultured Alistipes sp. | reverse complement strand
GCAGCTCAAGGTATGCTGTCCGGTCCGGACGATTTCGCAACAAAACTTTGGTGGGCCAAATAATCGACGCAACAATTTAAAACTATCAAGTGTTTATGAATAAGATAATCAATCATGCGATATGGGCTGTAGCGGTCGTGCTTTTGTCCGCTTCGTGCAGCGACTGGACGGAGATGGAGCAGAAATACCCGACCGACTTGGTCAGCAACGAAAACAAGGAGGACTATTACGCCAACTTGCGCGCCTATCGTAATACGGAACATGAAATCATGTTTGGATACTACCAGGGCTGGGGCGGCGCTTCGTCGAGTTACGAACACTCGCTGATGGGTCTGCCTGACAGCATCGACATCGTGTCGATGTGGGGCGCCGGTTTCGACTACAACGAGGAGCAGATGGCCGACCTGAAAATGGCACAGGAGAAGAAAGGTCTGAAGTGCCTGTTGGTCTTCATCGCCCACAGTATCGGTACGCAGATCTCCCCGGACTTCGTGAAGAATGCTTCGGAGGAGACCCCCGCTGTCATCAGGGATCGTTACACGGGTGAGGTAGGTACTTATACCGACTACAACTCTGCCCGCCGTGCTTATTGGGGCATGGACGTCAATGACGGCAAGAACAACACCCCCGAAATGGACGAGCGCGCCATCAAGGCCGCCGAGCTCTATGCCGACTCGCTCTGCTACATCATCAACGAAAAGCTCCAGCTCGACGGATTCGACTGGGACTTCGAGTTCGGATTTGCAGTAGGTGACAACATCGGCGACCTCATCGGCGACCACTCGAGCGTTATTTCGAAGAAGCAGGGCCACGACCGTACGCTGGCTTTCGTAAAGCGTATGCGCGAGGGTCTGGGCGACAAGATTCTCATGATCGACGGCGTGCCGCAGAGCCTGCTGGCGCCCGAATCGTGCATCTACTTCGACTACTTCGCACACCAGGCCTACGGTTTGGGCGGCACTTCGCTCTCCGAGTCGGCTATGGATACGCGTTACAACCAGACGGTACGGGCCTTCTCGCCCTACATGGACGAGGTCGAAATCGCCAAACGCACGGTTCTGGTCGAAACCTTCGAGCGCAGCTATCAGGACGATGGCAAGACCTATTACGGATTCAAAACCTGGAATCTGCGCGACGGTTCGGCTTCGGGCTATAAAGGCGGTTCGTTCGAGGGTATGGCCCGCTGGCAGCCGATTGTCGACGGCAAGTATGTCCCCAAAGGGGGTGTCGGCGCCTACCTCATCAATCTCTCGTACAATACGCCGGGCTGGGACTCTTTCTACCCGCAGTTGCGCAATGGTATTCAGATCATGAATCCGGCAGTAGAATAATAAACTGAAAAAGATTAAATCCATGAAAAGACTGTTTTTATACATCTTGCTCGGAAGTCTGACCCTGACTAACCTGACAGGGTGCGACGATGCCGAAAGTCCGGCTCTCGACAATGCCATCTACCTTGTGGATGCCGTCGATCGTGACAGTTACGACTGCATCACCATGCGCATGGCCGATCGCGAGTTCAACGTGACCGTACGTATGACGGATAAGAAGGATGTTCCCGTAAACGTTACGCTGGCCTTGGACGAGGCGGCTTTAGCTGCTCACAATACCAAATTCGACGAGGCGCTGAAGGTGCTGCCTACGGAAAACTGGGCACTCCTCGACTCCGACGGCAACCCCATCTCCGGCGACCGCATCGAAGTAACGATCCCCGCAGGACGTACCACGGCCGTATTCCCCGTTCAGCTCAAGTCTGTGTCGCCCGACGACAGAGAGCAGTATGCCCTGCCTCTCTCGATTGTGAACGTATCTGAACCGATTCAGGTGCTGGACAAGCAGCGCACGGCGCTCTACATGTTCCAGAGCGACTTCGAGATTCCTGCCGTTTTCCTCAAGCCCTATTCGGTGCTGCGTGCCGAGTGGAACGACTTCCCCCCGACGAACAGCTGGACGGTGGAGTTCCACTTCACCTTCGACCGCACCGTCAGGGACAATATCTACGGCCAGGTGTTGACCTTCTTCAGCAATGCAGGTGCAGAGGGACTTTATGTCCGCCCCTACAAAGATGGAGACTCGATGGATATTCACCTGTTTGGTACTTTCGGTGTAGCCAGCTTCAGCGTGGCTGAACAGCGATGGTGGTCGAGCGCCGAATTCCAGGGTCGCTGGCATCACTTCGCATTTGTCTGCAACAACGGCGTCTGCACCTCCTATCTCGACGGTGTACAGATGGCCTCCAGCGCAAGTGCGGGATGGCTTACTCCGGTACAGTGGTTAGGCGTGGTCTTCTCCGACCAGAACCACACGGCCAAGATGGGATACAGCGAATACCGTGTTTGGAGCGTGGCCCGTTCGATCGAGGACATCAAGCGTAACAAATATCAGGTCAATCCCGAATCGAAAGGCTTGTTCGCTTACTGGAAACTCAACGAGGGTGAAGGCGACCTGCTGAAGGATGCTACGGGCAACGGACACGACATCGACGCTTCGGACAAGAGCAACGATGGCTTTAACCAGATTTACTGGGGTGTAGCCCGCAACGACTCTTCGCTGACCTCG
>CAZEXJ010000078.1:0-2797 GCA_964516585.1 uncultured Alistipes sp. | reverse complement strand
ATGTTGTTTTATCGCTCTGTTAGTTTATTTGTATTGCATCACCGGGTACATCCTCCCAATTGGTAACTTGCGGGTTGAAGTAAATCTTGTCCAAACCGATCACAATGTTGTAGGTATAGCGCTTGCCCATCTCCCAAGCATCCGTCTGACCTTGATTTACCGTTGCGAATTGGAACGTATGCGTCTGCGGAACAGCAGCTTCATTTCCGTTTTGGATCGAGTATTCTATGGTAACAGTTACCTTATCGGTTTCTTCATCTCCTCTACTGAAGCTCTGCGGTATAAGGATAAGGTCGCTTCTGCGCACTCCGTCATTAGAAGCAGTAGGATCCGCAGGAGGATTACTACCATCACCATAAGTATCATCCTCCTCATCAACTGAACCATTGACGTAGACTTCATCGCTGGTGAGCTCTTTTCCTGCTGTCAAGCTGAATACTGTATAAGAATCCTTGACATTCCCTGCAATAGTAGCATCAAGAGTCCATGCGGGGGCGTTCGAACCTCCATCTCTATCAGCCGTCAGATTTTGCGCGAAAGTACCTTTTTTGACAACTTTATTAACCTTTATACCGGTTAACTTAATGGTGGCATTGCCGGAATAATCCTCTTGGGTTTTTGCCTTGAAAACAATCGACGAGAGGGCGTGTTTGAATGGTATCGTAACACCGTCGTAAGGCTGGTCTTCAACCATCGCCGATTTATTTTGATCGTAAACACGACTGCTATATAGCAGGTCGATCTGTTGGGTCGGATCGTCATTCACCTCGAAATTTTGGAACGTAAATCCGGTGGCACCCCATTTAACTCCTACTGCTGTACCGGGATCTTCTGCAGGTACAGCAGTCATTACCGGAGCGTATGCAGCGAAAGTCAAGAGACCGTTTTTGGGCCAGTAATAGTCTGTCGCAGGAGCCCAATAGGTCGGATTATCTTCATTGTCTGCAGCGCAAGTCACATTGGTCATATACGTAGCAGAAGTAGGAGCCGTAAATGAATTTGCATTGTATGCACCTTCGTGATAGAGCGCGTACACGGCAAAATCCTTATCTCCAGGATAGTTGCCAAAGATCTCCTCGGCTCGGGTCGGAACGTTTACCACCGGGGCATCGAACGTAATACGCCCGGGAGAGCCGTCGCCACTGACAATCGGCTCATTCTTGACGCAACCGGCAAGCGCTGCACCTGCCATGACTGCCAAAAATAGTGTTTTTTTCATGATAATTTGTGTAAGATTTAATTAATAAATAGGTTTTTTCTAAATAATTATATCGGTATGGATGTCGCCCCAGTCCGATACGCCCGGCGTAAAGCCGCCCGTGGATTCCGGAGGCTCGGGGATCTCAATCGTCCCTTCGATAAGCAGCCAGTGATGCTCCGTGGCATCCGGCCCGCTGAACTGCTCCGTAATGTCCAGGTCGGCCGTGACCTTCGATCCGTAGGTCGTCAGCACATCGAACGACAGTTCGAGTTTGTTCAACTTGTCGGGCAGCTTGCCGAACGTCCCGAACGTCGCGTATACGACCGCCGTGTCGTCCTCCTCCACAACGTCGGACCGCCGCATCTCGAAGTAGACCGTTACCTCGTCCGACGCATCGACACTCCGGTCGGCAAGAGCGACCGAACCCGCCATGCCCGAAAGCAGCGCTACCGTCGACGACACATAGCGGATATTGCGGATCTTGACCTGCACGTAGTAGGCATCGACCACGCTCCGCGCCTCGAACCAATCGCCGTCGGGGGTGCGCAACTCGTCCGTCTCGCCATAGCCCACGTGCACACCGCTTTGGGCGACGAACAGCGGATCGGCATCGTAGACAATCCGCTCGTGCGACTCGTTGTTGCGGCTCGACAGCCGGTTGCGCAGGTGCATGGCGATCTCGTTGGTATAGGCCTTGATGTCCCACAGTGAGCCGTCCCCGCCAACGATCGTCGACTCGGTGTTGAAGTTATAGGCCACAAGCGTGTAGTCGCCCGGCATCGCATGGATATAGCCGTCGTAGTAGACCCCGCGCTGGTCGCGCTTCACGCTGCGCAGGTAGCGCTCCGAAGCCACGCGGCCCGAAGCGTCGTAGAGCATGACGCGCATGATCTCGGGCGTGCGGTATGCGGGGTGCGCATGATCGGGGTTGTAGAAACCCGTGGTTATGTTTTTCAACTCCTCGTCGATGTAGATGCGCACATAGTGCATCATCTGCGGATCGACAAGCGGACGGCGGTGGCAGCCCGAGGTCCATGCCGCAAGGAACAAACCCAGCAAGAGCATCAATCTTCTCATCTTCGGCCTCCTTTCGTCTTGAAGGGTGCGAGGATGGGAACCACCAACGCAACCTCGACCTTGGTCGGGCCTACATAGTGCACCCGCCCCTGTTTGTTGTGGTCGCGTATGAGCCATTCATAGTCGTCGGTGGGGATATAGTGGCGGTAGGGAATGTTGGCATAGCCTACCGAAATCGAAAATTCGAGGTTCAGGCGCTTGCCAATCGGCATCGCGTAGCCGTAAGTGAGGCCCAAGCTCATGATCTCGCCCTGATAGCAGCCCTTGCGGTTGGCCTGCACGTCGAACGTGCCGCCGAAGCCGTAGAGACCGAGGAAATGGCCCACCAGTGCGTCGCGCTTCACCCAGTCGGTGCGCGAGGCGTACTTGGCCGTCGTAGGCCTGAACCACCAGCGGAACTCGCCTCCGAAAGTGAGGAGTTGGAGGCAATAGCGGTTGTTGCCGGTTCGCCACCACGGGCAGTGCTGCTCGTAAAGGATCGAGAAATTTTGGTTGATCGCCCCCTCGACCGAGAAGTTG
>CAZEXJ010000077.1:0-6611 GCA_964516585.1 uncultured Alistipes sp. | reverse complement strand
AATGACAAGTCGCAGCGTCTCACCATGTCACTCCGAGGAGCGTTTGAAAAACGCGACGTGGGAGTCTCAGTCGAGAGTTTCAATACCAAAGTCAAGACTTTCAGTAATTAGTTCCGCGGCGTGAGCGACAAACCTTTTTTTTCATATTCAGACTTAAAACTATTTTTGCATAGATATTTTATCTCCCCACCGCTTTTTACAGGCGTGCCGTTTCAGTCGGTGTGCAGCAGTGCAAATGGCGGACAAAAACACATCTTGCCTAAAGCCATCGGGAAAGAAAATTCCTATATTGCTAAGTAGGAAAGATAATCCAATCCAAAGATATGAACCTCGGCGTCTATCAAAATTTAAATTTTGATAGACGCCGATTTATTCATCATGCCTCAGTCGTTATAATATAGTTGCCTGTGACCATATGCAATGGCATTCCGGAATCTCTGCCAATTAGGTGACATTCTTGGATAATATGTATTCCCTATTTTTACATACATAAAAGCTCCTTTTTTACAAAGTTCAGCTTTTATCATTTTCCTTGCCTTGTCTCCATCGCGATAGTATAAATCAATTGATTTGATTCGTTGGTAGTCTTCGCTCGATACGGGCTTAAATTTAAATTGTTGTTTGGAATCAAGTTTAGTTTCATCTTCTTGATTTTTACTTTGTGCCAAATTTATATTGTCAGTTGGATTAGATGTGACATTCTGGCCGCTTGAGGAAGATGATGTGGATGTTGTTGATACATTGGATTGCGAAGACGAACTTATGTCATATCCATATCGAGCAAACCAACTTTCTTTGTCTTTCTGACGTTGCTCAGCACGCCACTTCTTATCTTCTTCCATTTGCTTCCGTTGTTCAGCAAGAATATCATAACCATTCTCTTTGGCTAACTGTATTGCCTGTCCCTGCAAGTCTCTATATTCTGCAAGAGTATAATTAGAACCATCTGGCTTTTTGTTATATCTGCAGAATTGCTGATACTCTTGCATTTCCTGTGATAAAACCTGTTGGATAGCAAAGTTTGGATCAATAAGCATATTCAAATCCTCTTGAGACAATTTTGATGGATCTATTACAACCCCACTTGGAGACATTCCATGATTTTGCCTATATTTAACAAGTTCTGCTTGTTGATACATTGAATATGCTTCTGCGCCTGCCTGTAGCACAGTTCCCGCAATTTGAGCCCACATTTGACTGCGCTTTTCTTTTTTAATAGCTATAGATTGTTCAGCTGCAGAAATACATTCTGCGACCTCATCTCTTAACCCGGGATTAATTTCGATATTTAATCTATTCAGTGATTCATTCAAGTCTTCTAATGCCTTTTTGTGTTCACCTAAATAATAAGAACTAATTCCCCTTAGATAGAAAAGTTCTGCATTAGGCTCTATTTCTATCAAGAATGAGGCTTTAGCTTTTGACAATTTATAGTCTCCTTGGCTTAAAAGAGTGTATACATCATCAAGGGCACGTTGTCTCAAATACCACCCCTCAAGCTTATACAGATTTATTGAGTCAACAGGCACCGAAGAGGTCAAGTAGAATTTACTGTCTGGGATATCTGTTTCTGCTGTATAACCTATTGCGAGTAATCCTCCACCCAAAACCAATCCAGCCCCCCAGAACGGGGCTGTTCCTATTATTCCGCCCATTCCTTCTGCGAATGACAAGCCGACTCCCAACCCGGTCATAACTGTGCCCTCAGTCCAGCCAAATAGTCGACATAAGTATCCCATCACTTCACCCTTCCTTACTGCGCCTATTGTCAATGGTTCATAGATATAATCGTTCGAAACTACATCAACTCTTTGCGGAAGGTTATTATGCTTTACTTTGTACTCGTACGGTAAAGTTACTTGTTGTAAATCAACAACCTCTTTCGGGCCAATGGCAAGAATATCTACTACATCTCCCGGATGTTCTGTTTCAATGGTCACAGTTGTCGAGCGACCAAACCTGATTGCCGAACAAGAGCTTAATGCCATTGTGATAATGAGCAAAATGATTAGTTTATAGCTTTTCATTTTTTCGGTTCCCTCTCAACCCAATGAGGATTATTACATAAAAGAAACGTGGGCTGAATTGCCACACTTTGTTAGAAGGTCGTAGGAAACCTGAAGATGAAGATGCGGGAAGAGCAGCCCACGCTATACGCGTGAGAACCGCTTGCTTCCTTGCATCTTCGAAAATTTCCTACGTTTTCTAACACAAGTAAAAGCAATACGCTTCTTGTTAATTCAAATGTCTTGGATTGAACATTGCAATGTCAATCCAAATACAAAATTAATCAAATGAATTGAAATACAAAAATTATAAGCCCTGAAAATTTTGGTTCACCTGCAAAAGTCGGTGGGGAGATAAAATATCTATGCAAAAATAGCTTTAAGTCTGAATATGAAAAAAAGGTTTGTCGCTCACGCCGCGAAACCGATTCCTCAAAGTCTTAACTTTGGCATTGGAAGTCTCGGCCGAGAGTTCCACGGTCGCGCTGCGCGCTCCTCAGAATGACATATCGAGGAATATGTGTGCGGGGGCATAGGAATAAAACGACACCGTCCCGACAAAAGTTTTTGTCGGGACGGCGTAGCAATGACATGCGGGCAGATGGCTTCATCTCATCGCCGTGCGGCGCATCATTTCATTTTGATCCACTGCCACAGCTCTTTGAACGAGGGCTTTTTGCCGTGCATGAAGATGCCTACGCGGTATATTTTGGCGGCAATCCACACCATGACCACGAACGAGGCGTAGAGCAGTGCGAGCGACAGAGCTATCTCCCATGTAGGTATGCCGAAGGGTATGCGCGCCATCATCACCACGGGCGAGGTGAAGGGTATGATCGAGAACCAGAAGGCCATCTCGGCGTTGGGATCGTTGAATACCTGCATCATGATGATGATACCTAATATGATAGGCAGCATGATGATCGTGTTGAACTGCTGGGCGTCCTGCACCGAGTCGACCGACGAACCCGAAGCGGCGAACATCGAGGCGTAGAACAGGAAGCCGCCGAGGATGAAGAGCAGCATGTACACGAACAGCGTGGTGATATATCCCACATCGGTGAACGTACCGATCAAGGCCGACATCATGCCGCTGCCGGTTGCGGCCACTTCGGCGGGGAATACGGCCGGTATGACAAACTTGCTGGCTCCGATGATGAGCACCGCCCAGATCGCTATTTGCGTCACGGCCACCAACGCTATGCCGGCTATCTTTCCCATCATTATCTGGAACGGCGAGCAGCTCGACACCAATACGTCGATCACGCGGCTGCTCTTCTCCTCTATGACCGAGGTCATGACCATTTGTCCGTAGAGGATGATGACCATGTAGAGCAGCATGCCCATTATCAGACCCAATATGTAGTTGACGCCCGACGAGGTGGACTCCATCGATTCGAGGTCGCCCGTGCCGTTGTTCTTGACCGTTTCCATATCGATGTGCGTGTCGACTTCGGCCATGATGCGGTCGAGATTCTCTATTTCGTATGTTTTGAGCTTCTCGCGCTCGACTATGTTTTCGATCTGCGAGCATATAGCCTCTTCGATCGTTATCGACGACGAGGAGTTGGTTATGAGCTTGACTGCGCGCGGGTTGGTCATCACGTCGGCGTCGATGGCCAATATGGCGAATATGTCGCTCTCGTCGTTGTAGGTGGTGCAGGCCTCGGGCACCGACATGTCGTCGAGTTTCTCGAACGACAGCTCGTCGCCCGATTGCATTTTATCGGCCACTATGCCGCTTTGGTCGATGACGACGATGCGTTTGGTCGAACCCTTGCCGTAGAGCATGATGAGCGAAGGCGCCATCATCAGGCCGATCATCAGCAGCGGCGTCAACAATGTGGTGATTATGAATGATTTTTTGCGGACGCGCTCCGAAAATTCGCGCATCACTATGAGCATTGTCTTATTCATTGTTTCGATTGTTTTAGAGCCGGTTTTCCACCGCACGGATAAATATGTCGTTCATGCTCGGCATGACCTCTTGGAACGAGCGCAAGAGGCAGTTGTCGTTGAGCATCGATATCACGCCGCGTATGTCGTCGTCGGAGGGTATGTGCATCTTGAACTGTGTGTAGCCGCCAATCAGGCCGATCGACTCGCCGAGCATCGTCACACGATCGCCGAGCAGTGAGCGGAGTTTCTGTTCGTCGCCACTGAAAGTGACGGTGAAGGTGTTGCCTCCGGCCGCGCGGCGTATCTCGTCGACCGAGCCTGAGAGTATGTTGCGCGACTTGTTGATCAGCGTGATGTGGTCGCATATCTCCTCGACCGAAGCCATGTTGTGGGTGGAGAATATGACCGTGGCTCCGCGGTCGCGCAGCCCCATGATCTCCTCTTTGAGCAAATTGGCGTTTATGGGATCGAAGCCCGAAAAAGGCTCGTCGAATATGAGCAGTTTGGGTTCGTGTACCACTGTCGATATGAACTGCACCTTCTGCGCCATACCCTTCGACAGGTCTTCGACCCTGCATCCCCACCACTCGGCCAATCCCAAGCGCTCGAACCATGCGTGCAGACGCTTGGCGGCATCGGCCTTCGACATGCCTTTCAGCCGGGCGAAGAATATGGCCTGATCGCCCACGCGCATCTTCTTGTAGAGTCCGCGCTCCTCGGGCATGTACCCTATGTGATAGATGTCGTCGACGGTAATGGGTTTGCCGTCGAGCAGCACGCGTCCGCTGTCGGGAATCGTGATGCGATTGATGACCCTGATCAGGGTGGTCTTGCCGGCTCCGTTGGGTCCCAACAGTCCGTAGATCGATCCGCGGGGTATGTTCAGCGACACGTCGTCCAAGGCCTTGTGCCCGGTGTAGCTTTTCGATACGCCCTCGATTGTTAAAATGTTATCCATCGTTATCGTTAAATAATATATTTCGACCGCAGTCAACGGCACAACTACCCCCCCCAACGAATTACGCGTCTTGGACGGCATGTCGGCCTTGTATATCAACTTATTACGCCGGCAAATATACAAAATGCCGATTGTAAAAGCAAATTTATCCGCAAATTTATTCCGAATACGTGCGATGCGGCATCAGATGATGTTTTTCAGCATCGATGTAGTGCGGACTATCTCCTCGTCGCTGGGTGCATAATCTCTGAGCGAGCCGGCGAGATACTGTTCGTAGGCGTACAGATCGATTATGCCGTGTCCCGACAGGTTGAACAGTATGACAGGACTCTGGCCTGACTCTTTGGCGTGCAGAGCCTCGCGTATGGCAACCGCTATGGCGTGCGTCGATTCCGGTGCGGGTATTATGCCCTCGCTCTTGGCGAAGAGTATGCCTGCGGCGAGCGTCTCGTTCTGTGATGCCGACTGTGCCTCGATGAGTCCATCTTTGAGCAGTTGACTGACGATCGCCCCGGCTCCGTGGTAACGCAAACCGCCGGCATGTATGTTCGAGGGGCGGAAGTCGTGGCCGAGCGTGTACATGGGCAGCAGCGGGGTGAAGCCGGCCACGTCGCCGAAGTCGTACTGGAACACGCCGCGCGTGAGTTTGGGGCAGCTTTCCGGTTCGACGGCCACCACGCGTATGTGCTTGCCCTCGGTAAGATTCCTCCTTAGGAACGGGAAGCCTATGCCGGCGAAGTTGCTGCCGCCGCCGAAGCAGCCTATGACGATGTCCGGTTCGGCATCGGCCATCTCCATCTGCACGACAGCCTCCTCGCCGATGACGGTCTGGTGCAGCAGCACGTGATTGAGTACGCTGCCAAGGCAGTAGCGCGTGTCTTCGGGGCGCTGCACGGCGGTCTCCACGGCCTCCGATATGGCTAATCCCAAACTGCCCGGGCATTGCGGATCGCGTTCGAGGGCTGCGCGTCCCGATGCCGTGTGCATCGTGGGCGATGCCAAACACTCGGCTCCGAATGTGTTCATCATAAGCCGGCGATAGGGCTTTTGGTCGTAGCTCACCTTCACCATGAAGACCTTCACGTCGATGCCGAACTGTTGTGCGGCGAAGGCTATGGCCGTGCCCCACTGTCCGGCGCCCGTCTCGGTGGTGAGGTGCTTTATGCCCTGCTTGTAGTTGTAGTATGCCTGCGCCACGGCCGTATTGGGCTTGTGCGAGCCTGCGGGCGAGACGCTCTCGTTCTTGAAGAATATCTTGGCCGTGGTGCCCAACGCCTTTTCCAAACCGCAGGCGCGCACCAACGGCGTGGGACGCCATATTTTGTATATCTCCTGCACCTCTTCGGGGATGTCGATGAACCGCTCGGCCGACATCTCCTGACGTATCAGCTCGTCGGCGAATATCGTCTGCATATCCTCGAATCTGACCGGCTGCTGCGTGGCCGGATTGAGCGGCGGCAGCGGTTTGTTGGGCATATCGGCCACGATGTTGTACCATTGTGTGGGCATCTGGCTCTCGGCAAGCGTAAACTTTTTGGGTTTCATTTCTGTTGTTGTTTATGGATTAAAAAAATGGATTATAAAGAAAAATCCCGCTGCTTACGAGGTAAACAACGGGATTCGGAATCGGATCAATATGCCCTATATGCTCTGTATGTGCACACCCGGCCACTCGCTGTCTGCCTCAGTCAACGAGCACCACCACCAGTTCTGTGCGTAAAGAAACATTTTTAAATACATATTTATGC
>CAZEXJ010000076.1:0-9552 GCA_964516585.1 uncultured Alistipes sp. | reverse complement strand
CGCAGAATCGTTCAACGCTAAGATCAAAGAGCTGCGACGCCAGTTCCGCGGCATAAAAGACACAGCCTTCTTCATCTTCCGCCTAAACGCATTATATGGTTAGCAAGTCACCTTTCATCAACCGGAAATAGCTACTGATCCACAACTCCCGCCCTAATTGCGGTTAGTAAATAGCTACTGATCCGAGACTCCCACGGTCGGGCTATGCCCTCCCTCGGAGTGACATTGCGGAGGTGTCATTCTGAGTGTAATAACGTGAAGCGAAGAATCTGGTTGGGGACGATTATTCCCACCGATATGTCATTCTGAGGAGGCCGCTTGCGGCCGACGTGAGAATCTCTATTAGGGACGATTATTTCCGCGGTACGATTTCTTTGTGTAAAACTGGTCGCATTAAGCACAAAATGCCTTTATTGGGACATTTGAGCAATACAGTCACTTACATATCCCAAAGACAAACAATGCGCTGGAAGGAACTTTTACGGATATCAAAACCGAATTGATGGTGCATTCGGGTATCTCTAAACGGCGCAATGGATTATAATACAAGAGCTTATTGCTCTTGGGGTCGGCGCATGCCGTCATTACGACAGACAGCAAGCCGGCCGGGACACTCGGTTAGAACGGCATGTCGTCGATGGGTGTGTTGTTCGAGGCATACGACGGCTCCTCCGCAAGCGGTGGCAGATCGGCTGCCGGGGCTGCCGTCTGCGGCTGCACGGGCTGTATGCGCCACTCGCGCACGTCGGTGTACCAGCGGCCGTTGTACTCGCGCGACTCGATGTTGACCGAGACGATGTACGACTCGCCCACGCGCAGCTTCTCAACGTCGCCCGGCTTGTTGAAGAAGGTCACTGCAACCTTTCGCGAAAACTCCTGCGTCATCTCGAATATGACCTCCTGACGCTGCCACTCGCCGCGAGCCGAAGTGCCTTTGGTGGGCGGCAATATCTGTAATACTTTTCCTTCGAAATCCATAATCCGTTAATTTTGATGTACTTTTTTTCTCACCTCGGCACAGTCCGAACATGTTCGGCTCGGCGCTCGGCTTATCGAAAAAAAGTAATGTTTTGTCTCACAAAAATAACGATAATTTCCCCGCCTTGCAAACTTTCGGCTGCTTTTATGCGACCGACGTCTCGATGCCGAGCGCCCTGACGCGGACGGCTATCGCCTCCAACTCCTCGCGCGGGATGCGGCAGATGCTCTTGCAAGGGGTGTCGCGGTCGAGCGAGTAGACCATTACCTTTTGCGGAGCTATCTCGGCGATGAGTTGCAGCCATGCCGCAACCTCCTCCTCGGCGGTGTTGTCGATGTGCTCCGATCCGATGTCGCCGCGCAGGAACATCGTTTGCACGATCAGTCGGCCGTCGAACAGTTTTAGCTTTGCCACGGTGTCGGCCACGGTATAGCTGCCCTGCGGCCGGTCGACGAGACGCACCGTTCGGTCGAAGGCCGAATCGAGTTTGAGGATGTTGTTGTCGACACGCAGCAGTGCGCGGCGCACCGATTCGCGGCCTATCTGCGTGGCGTTGCTCAGCACCGATACCTTGGCCGACGGGCACAACTCGTCGCGCAGAGCCAGCGTATCGTCGATGATCTGCTCGAATTCGGGATGAAGCGTCGGTTCGCCGTTGCCGGCAAAGGTTATCACATCGGGCGGAGTGGAGTCGGCGACCATGCGCGTGAGGGTTTGGCGCAGCAGACGCCGCACGTCATCGCGCGAATTGAACCGGCGCTCTCCTTTGTGGTCGGCGTTCCAGCCGCATTCGCAGTAGATGCAGTCGAAACTGCACAATTTCGACTCGACGGGCAAAAGATTCACCCCGAGTGACAGGCCGAGCCGCCGCGAGCGGACAGGACCGAATATTATGTTGTCGTATAGCGATGTCATGGCAGTTGCGGTTTATAACATAGATGCAGAGTTGCGTCGGAACTCTTTCGGGGTCATGCCTACGTGGCGCAGGAAATATTGGCCGAAGAACGACGGGTTGGGGAAGTTGAGTTTGTTGGATATCTGCTGCACGGTCATCTGCGTACTCGTAAGCAGGGCTTTGGCGTTGTTGACGACGATGCGCGAGATCCACTCCGTGGCGCTCATGCCCGAGGTGTTGCGCACCACGATCGTAAGATACTTGGGTGTGATGCAGAGTTTGTCGGCATAATAGGCCACTTCGCGCGATTTGGTGAAATCGGTCGCCAGCGTCGTCAGGAACTTGTGCAGAATGGTGTTCTGGCGGGTGAGCGGCATCTGCTTTATCGGCGCATATTTGGCGTAGATGCTCGCCACGATGTAACTCATGGCTATGACGCTGTGCTCGATGATATGTTTCTGGAACGGCATATCGGACGATTGCTTGTAGCGGTGTATCATGCGACTGTTCTGCAATAACTCCTCCACCTGCTCGTCGGTGAGCGATATGCACGGATTATCCTTTATGTAGAGGAACAGCGAGGTGGCTGCCGTGAGGTTGATGTTGCGGAAGTTGTAGAGCATCGACTGGTTGATTACTATGGTCTCCGAGTGGAAATCGTCACTGCGGTTGGCTATGACCTGAAGTATCGAATTGGAGAAGACGATGAACATGTCGTTCTTGGAGATGTGGTAGCGCCGTTCGTCGACCACCACATCGCAACTGCCTTGCAAACATATCGTAACACTGCTCACCGGCATGACTAACGGCGTGGCTACATTGTCCATGAATGTGGGGGTGTCCCCTATGATGTTGATAAAACCTACCGGTGCAAAATCTCCGTCAGATGTCTTGATAGAGGATATATCGGAAGATTTGTTTATTTCCTTGTCCATATGGTTAGACTTTTAACAATATGCGAAATTAATCAATTTTCTCGTTTGTGGTAAAAAAAATTGAATAAGTTGTGTCTTAATCGGACATTTTTAATAAATCACACGACGTAATGATATTCTTGCCCGCAGTTCTGAAATACAATATTGCAGGTTGTGTCGCGCTTTGCTGTCGGCGATAAAAGATGCGCCGGGGAGAGGTGCCCCTCCCCGGCGAAATGTCGTATCGGCTGTGTCCGCTATCGTTTTGCGCCTCCGGTTTTGGCGCCGTGCAGAGCCTGATATGCGAATATGTTTTCCGAGTAGCTCGTGATCTTGAAATCGGAATCGCGCTTGCGCTGGAAGGCGATGTCGATCAAACGGTCGATCAACTCGGGGAACGATATGCCCGATGCCTGCCACAGGTAGAACGACAGCGAACCGGGTATGGTGTTGATCTCGTTGACGTAGATGCTGCCGGTGGACTCGTCGATCATGAAGTCGATGCGCGAGACGCCGTCGCAGGCTAAAGCCTTGAATGTGCGGCAGGCCGTTTCGCGTATGAAGGCTGTCGTTTGTTCCGCAAGCCGCGCCGGAATCTCGCGGACGGTGGAGTGCATGCCCTCCGAGGGCTTGTTCTTGCCGCCGCCGAGGTATTTGTCCTCGTAGCTCAATATCTCGCCGCTGCGAACAGGCGCCTCGCACACCGAGGCCTGACAGTGGTAGTAGTTGCCTAATACCGAGCAGTTGATCTCTTTCAAATGCTCGATGAGGGTCTCCACGATGATGCGCTTGGAGTAGGTCACGGCGTTTTCCACGGCCTCGACAAGCTCCGTGCGGTCGTGTACGGCCTTTATGCCGACGCTCGATCCGAGGTTGGCGGGCTTGACGATAAGAGGGTAGTGCAGCGTTTGCTCTATGCGCTCTATGGTCGCCTGACGCTCTGCAAGCCACTCCTTGTCGGAGAACCAGCAGTAGTCGACCACAGGTATGCCGCTCTGTTTGAGTATCATCTTCATGGTGATCTTGTCCATGCCGTTGGCCGATGCCAACGGGTTGGGGCAGGCGTAGGGTATGCCGGTGAACTCTATCGTGCCCTGAAACGACCCGTCCTCGCCGCTTGTGCCGTGCAGGGCGGGCAGAATGACATCGAGCGTGGCGGCCACATCGCTGCCGAACAGGGGCTTGCGCACGCGATAGAGCCGGTTGTCGCCGTAGATCGGGCGCAGGTAGACCTCGTCGACACTCTTCAACAGCGATTTCATGTCGCGGTAGTTGTCGGTCGAGCACAGTTTCTCGCCCGTGTACCAGTGTCCCTCCTTGGATATATATATAGGTATGACGTTGTACTTGTCGGCATCCATTGCCGCCATTGTCTGTACGGCCGTTATCACCGAGATCTCGTTCTCGACCGATCGGCCTCCGAATATTACTCCGACGTTGATCTTCATTATATTGTTGTATTTGGTTTGCCTGTTATTTGAACGAATCGGGCAGATCGTTCTCGTATAATACCACGTCGCCCTTGCGCATGATCGCCGCGAGTGCGGCCGAAGCCTCGGCGAACGACGCCACGACATGAGTGCGCTCGGCGGGATAGCCGTTGTCGGCCAGCCCCTCGCATATCGCGCTGCGGTTGACCTCGTTGACGACGAATACCGCATCGCAGCCCGAAAGAGCCATCCTTCGGCCGAGTTCGCGATTGTTGGCATATTGCCGCGCCCCCATCTCGACAAATCCCGGCGTGACGACATATCGTCGCCCCTCGGTGCGGAAAGCCCCGAGCACCTCCAAAGCCATTGCGGCTCCGGCGGGATTGGAGTTGTAGGCGTCGTCGAGGATGGTGATGCCGCCCGAGTTGCGCATGCTCAGACGGTGCTCGATCTGCCGTATCTGTGCGACGGCCGCGCGCTGCCGCTCAACGTCGATGCCGAGCCGGTCGGCCGCCGCCAAAGCGGCGGTTATGTTAAGCAGGTTGCCGCTGCCGAGTATGTGGGTCATGTAGCCGTCGTGCCGGCCTGCGGGCGTTATGACATCGAACGTCGTTTCGTGCGCGGCATACGATATGCCGACGGCACGATAGTCGGCCGCGGGGTTGTCTATTGCGTAGGTCACACACTTGGATTTGGATGTGAAGCGGTGTGCGGCAGCGGCCTCCGAGTCGATGTTTATGATGCCGAGACCGTCGGCCGGCAACGCTTCGACAAGTTCGAATTTGGTGCGTGCCACATTCTCCACCGAGCCGAACGTTTCGAGGTGCATCTCTCCGACCGAAGTGACGATGCCGATCGACGGGTGCACCAAATCGCATATCTCGCGTATGTCGCCGCGCTGCTTGGCGCCCATCTCGACGATGAATATCTGGTGATAGGGTTTGAGCTGTTCGCGTATGGTGCGCACGACGCCCAACGTGGTGTTGAAGTTGCCGGGAGTCATCAGAACGTTATAGCGTTCGGAGAGCACTCTGTAAAGGAAATTTTTGGTCGAGGTCTTGCCGAAGCTGCCGGTGATGCCTATGACTATCAGTTCGGGCATGCTGCGCAATATGCCTCTGGCGTCGTTGTAGTACCAGCGCGTAATGGCTCGCTCCATGGGGGTGTTGACGGCGTTGACCGCCACGCTCCACCCTTGCAGGGTCGTTATCATGGCCACGCTGAGGCTCCACTCGGGAGCATATATTGCAGTGAGAGTTATCGCCGCCGCCGTAAGCAGCGTGCGTGCGGTGAGCAGGCGGCGTATGCGCATGGTGCAGGCAAGGCGTATCTTGTAGTGCATGGCGAACTCCGCCCATGCTATGACGGCTGCCCATGCGGCGTATATTAGAAGTGCGGCCGTGTGCCACGTGAATGCGAAGACGACGGCTGCCGACAGCGACAGCAGCTGGCTGCGCGAAGCGAACTCCCGACTCGAAATCCACCAGCGCCACCAGCGCCGCGGACGGTAGGAGTTCTGCTGAAACATCTGCGTGTCGTAGCGTGTCGTGGCAGCCCAGTAGAGCAGCCATGCCGCGGCGAATATGTAAAGAGGCAAACTCATCTGTGTCGTATAACTATTGTTCTATGTTGAGAAATCGTCCGACAGCGGCCGCGAACAGCGGGAAGTTCTCGGTCATGGCGAAGTGACCGCAACCCTCGGCCACGACTAATCCGGCATCGGGTATGAGCTTTTTCATGCGGTGTGCGTCGGCTAAGGGTGTCGCCGTGTCGCGGTCGCCCCAGAACAGCAGTGTGGGAGCCTCGATTGCGGGCATCACGCGGCACAGGTCTTCGCCCACGCACTTCGAGAGTATGGCGCGCATCATCGGCGAGGCGTTGTTGTAGTCGGCCGAACCGACTTTGGCGCGACGCTGTTCGATGAGCTGTCGGGCGCGACTGCCGCCGACGAGCAGCGGCAACAGCCGTTTCATGGCCTTGTAGGAGTATACTTTATAGTAATAAGATAGCGGACGGCGCGGCTTGATGCCGGCTGCGTCCGTAAGAATCACTCGCGATACGGCGTTGCGCGAAGCGAAGAGTATGGCCACGCGACCGCCGAACGAGTGGCCGACGAGTATTGGGCGCTGCGCTCCTATTTCGGCGGCCAATGCTTCGATCGAACGGGTGTACTCCTCGACACCCCACACGCTTTGCGGCTCGTCGCTTCGGCCGAAGCCGGCGAAATCGACGCTTATGACGCGGAAGTGTTTGGCGAGTATCGGCCTGATGCCGTTCCATATGTTGCGGTCGCAACCCCAGCCGTGCAGCAGCAGCAGCACGTCGCCCTCTCCGTCGTCGTCGTAGCGGAGTGTTATCCGGTCGTATGAATAACTCTTATCCATAGGTGCAAAGGTAGTGAAAAATGGCGAGACTTGTCGATGCAACACTCTATTTTTTACACCCTGCCGCATAGGTTTCCCGCGTGGCGGCAGCATGAAAAAGCCGGCCGCATATCTTGCGGTCGGCTTCGCTATTTAACCCTTAAACAGATATTCCTGCCGTTGCGGCTCCGCTACATGTTGTGCGGAGTGTTGATGTAGGGATAAGGCACCACCTTCGTCATGGCAATCACGTAGCTCTTGGCTACTTTCACTAAAAATTTTCTCATAACCTTCACTTTTTTGACAACCCCTGTCGGGGGTTGTCGTTATCAATAACTAACCTTAACCGTTGCAAATGTATTGTAAAAACCGATATTATGCAAATATTTTTAATAAATTATTAATAAATTTTAATATTACTCTCTTTAATGCGCATAAAAAGATGTGTCGCCCGATTTTTTTGCGATTTATCGGCGATAATATTTGCATGCCGACAGGTTTGTTGCGGCTGTGGTTTGATAGTTGCATTAAGCGGCCATAAAACTATCCTTACATGACGACATCTGCAACTTCGACATTCAATGTGCGCCCCCATTTGGCGCTGTTGGTGTGCAACATCATCTGGGCGTGCGACTATCCGTTTTACAGCATCGTGCTGGGACATTATGTCTCTCCCGTGGCCATGGTCTCGGCGTCGTTGATCGTGACGGCGCTGTTCTCTCTCATCCCGCTTTTGTGGCAGAAAGCCGAGAGGATCGACCGCAAAGACATAAAGGTGATGTTTGCGGCCGCGCTCGTCATGGGCGTTGCGCGCAAGCTGCTGTTGATGTACGGTATGTCGCGCACCTCGCCTATCGACGGCTCGATAATCGAGACGGTGGTGCCGCTGTTGGTGCTGATCATATCGGTTATGGTGGGCATCGACCGTTTCACCAAGTTGAAGATCGCCGGTCTGCTGTTGGGTATGATCGGTGCGGTGGCGATTGTCGTTACGGGAGCCTCCGACGGTCACGAACAATCCGATTTGGGCGGCAACATGATGATCCTGTGCTGCGCACTGGCCACGGCATTGTATATGGTGTGGTTCAAGAAACTGATCGCCAAGTATCGCGTCACGACCGTACTGCGCTGGGTCTATTGCTTTGCGGCCGTCATCATGCTGCCCTTCGGCGGTTACGACATCGTGCATACCGACTATGCGGCCATGGACACGCATATCGTATTGGCTGCATTGTTCGTGCTGATAGTGCCTACATATCTGCCCAATCTCATGCTCAACTATTCGCTGCGCTTCGTACAGCCCACCGTATCGAGTATCTACACCTACCTCCAACCTCTGTTGGCCATTATCCTGTCGATAGCCATGGGCATCGACAAGCTGCATACCGATACGGTTATCGCGGCCATGTTGATCTTCATCGGCGTAGGCTGCGTCATAGGTTCATACGCCGCCGGCAGCAGCTCCGTGCACGGCCGTCCGCATCTGCGGTGACGGCCGGCTATGGAGAAATAGCTCGACAAGGCGTGTAAGCCCGGTTTGTCTTGGTGTAGGTTAAAAAAATCGGTACACTTCGCCGAGTATGCTTTCGTTCGACATATCCTGCGGATTGGTGCCGGGAACACCCTCGGGTATCTCCATGTCGAGCGATTCGAACAGCTCTGTCCAAAAAGTGTCATACTCTCCGTCGGCGCCCTTGAATGTCATCGGCCGCGACGTGAATATATGGTTGCCGGCATTGTCGAGATACGATTCGTAGACCAATTCGCTGCAATACATCGCGCCGTTGTCGGGCATAAATGCGTAGTCGTAGGGTTGCCCTATGTATGCCTTAGCCCGCTCGACGGCCGCATGCCCGAGGCTGTTGTCGTGCAGCCGGTACACCGCAATCATGGGGTCGCCCTTCGAGTCGTGCTCCGAATCTTCTAAAAATTCATCGAGCGGGATGCGCTGCACGCCGCCGTCCGATGTCGCTTCGATGACGAATTGCCGATCGCCGCAACACTCGACTATGGCCACATGCGAGAATCGCGTCTCTGCCTCACCGCCCGTCGCATCGATTATGGCATTGGTCATATCTCCGCTCCGGCCAGCCTCGAACAATAAATCCCCGTTGCAAAATTCGAATTTTTCTCTGCTGCAACCGGCGATAACCGATACCGACAGGATCATTGCGACGACAGATGTTTTTCTCATACCTATATTATATAAAGTCCGATTGGCCTACCCGCTCGGATGTGCAAATATACGGCAAAAAAATCGTATAAACTAATGCGCTGATCTATTGCGGTATGGAAATGCGCTCTGAAAAAAGTCGAAAAAAAGTCGCGAGAATATTTGCAGTTCGGGAAATAAGCATTACCTTTGCATCCGCTTTCAGAGATAAACGCTCTGCGGGCGCAAAGGTTCTTAAAATAATTTTTGAAAAAGTTTCGAAAAGATTTGGAACTTTCAAAAATTCGCCTTACCTTTGCACCACTTTCCGCTCCGAAATAAGGAGCAAAAGTGATACCAAACGGTTCTTTGAATTACTGGTTTTATTGAGAGAAAATTGTAGTATTTATCTGTCAATTTCCTTTATAAGGATTGATAAGCAGTCAGGACTCTAACGATACATTTTAATTTATACAATGGAGAGTTTGATCCTGGCTCAGGATGAACGCTAGCGGCAGGCTTAACACATGCAAGTCGAGGGGCATCGCGATCTGTGGTAACACAGATTGGCGGCGACCGGCGCACGGGTGCGTAACGCGTATGCAACCTACCTGTAACAGGGGGATAACACTGAGAAATTGGTACTAATACCGCATAACACTTTGGGAGGCATCTTCCGGGGTTGAAAGTTTCGGCGGTTACAGATGGGCATGCGTTGTATTAGTTAGTTGGTGAGGTAACGGCTCACCAAGGCGACGATACATAGGGGGACTGAGAGGTTAACCCCCCACATTGGTACTGAGACACGGACCAAACTCC